>DJVA01000076.1 GCA_002440705.1 Flavobacteriaceae bacterium UBA6268
TCGATGATGTTGATCTTGGTATCCTTATACACCACTGAAACGTTCTTGGACACGATGGTAATACCGCGTTCGCGTTCCAAATCGTTATTGTCCAGGATCAGTTCCCCGGTTTTTTCGTTTTCACGGAACAAGTTGCAATGGTGCAGGATTTTATCTACCAATGTGGTTTTTCCGTGGTCTACGTGGGCAATGATGGCGATGTTCTTGATGTTCATGACTCCCTTGGTTTAAGGCGGCGCAAAAGTAGTGCTATTTTCTTGAATTTTAAGTTCTAATACACATAATATTTTCAAAGCAACTATCTTTGCCCTACAAAAAGGTTTTCATGAAACTCGAACTTATCCCAAAGATCAAACATACTTCCTCCAATAATTTCTTTTTGTTGGCCGGACCCTGTGCCATTGAAGGCGAAGACATGGCCTTCCGCATTGCGGAACGGATTGTTGAAATGACCAACAAGCTGGAAATCCCTTACATTTTCAAAGGCAGTTTCAAAAAAGCCAACCGAAGCCGTGTCGATAGCTTTACCGGCATTGGTGATGAAAAAGCGCTGAAAATCCTTCAAAAAGTTTCTGAGACATTCGATGTTCCTACCGTGACCGACATCCATGAAACCAGCGATGCTGCCCTGGCCGCAGCGTATGTGGATGTTTTGCAGATCCCTGCCTTTTTGGTGCGCCAAACCGACCTTTTGGTTGCTGCTGCGGAAACCGGCAAAGTGGTCAATTTGAAAAAGGGACAGTTCATGAGCCCCGAAAGTATGAAACATGCGGTCACTAAAGTAACCGACTGCCACAACGAGCAGGTGATGATTACCGATAGGGGAACCATGTTTGGGTACCAAGACCTCATTGTCGATTTTCGGGGCATCCCCACCATGCGACAATTTGCCCCGACGGTTTTGGACGTTACCCACAGCTTGCAACAACCCAACCAAAGCATTGGAGTTACGGGAGGACGTCCCGAAATGATTGGAACCATTGCCCGCGCTGGCATTGCCGTAGGAGTGGATGGTCTATTTATAGAAACTCATTTCGACCCTAAAAATGCCAAAAGTGATGGCGCTAACATGCTCGATATTAGTCTGCTGGAAAAATTGCTAACCGATTTGTCCGCCTTACGAAAAACAATTTTACACTTCTAGAAATTCTACTCCCTAGAAACAAAAAAGCTGCCCGAGTGAGCAGCTTTTCATAATAATCGCACCTAGTATTAACTCCCCAATTAGTCTATAAAAACGATTATTGTTTGTTGTTAATGGTTAAAGACAATAGCTTTATATAGGTCAAATATGAGGATTATCTTACAAAAACGCATACAGGGTTTTTCCCTTTTCTAGACAGGGTTTTTCCTATTTTTTAAATTCTGTTAATTTTTTTCCAAAATCGAACAGGTTTGAAAATTTTTTATTTACTTTGTTTTTCAAAGTACTTTAATATGAGTGAGCAAGAATATTTAAAGGACATCACGGAAATCAAAAACCTGATGCAACGTTCTTCCCGATTCATTTCATTGAGCGGGCTGTCTGGAATATTTGCAGGCATCTATGCCATCATCGGGGCTGCAGTGGCCTACTGGTTGGTTGCACAATCGGGACGGGACTACCTTATTTTGGATGGCGTGGTGTTTCGATTAATTGTATTGGATCTTGCCTTAATAGCACTTTTCAGTGTGCTTACCGCCATTTTTATCACCACCAAAAAGGCCAAAAAAGAAGGGGTAAAGGTTTGGGATGCCTCTTCCAGAAGGCTTATCATCAATTTTTTGATTCCTTTAGTTTCAGGGGGATTGTACATCTTGATCATCCTAACGCAACAAAAATACGGGCAAACCGGGGCACTCATGCTTATCTTCTATGGCTTAGCGCTTATCAATGCCTCCAAGTACAGCATTGGGCACATTCGCTATTTGGGGTTCGTGGAAATCGTCTTGGGATTGATCGCAGCCCTTTATCCTGGCTATGGGTTTTGGTTGTGGGTTATTGGTTTTGGTGTGATGCACATCATCTATGGAAGCTTGATGTATCTTCATGAAAAAAGATAGCCCTTGGGTATTATTGAAAACATAAACAAACTCTTCGACCACAGGATCCGACTCGGAATTATGTCGGTTTTGATGGTGAACGAAGATGCCGATTTCAATCAGTTGAAAGAACTATTGGACGTTACTGATGGAAATTTGGCGAGTCATTTGAAGGCACTGGAAAATGCCGCATACATCACCATTGAAAAAAGCTTTATAGGGCGCAAGCCCAATACCCGCTATAGTGCCACTAAGCTTGGAAAAATTGAATTTAAAAAGCACATCGACGCCCTTGAAAAATTGATCAAAAAATAATTTTTTTTATGTATTTACTTTGAATTTCAAAGTACTTTAAAATATGAGGAAACAGTTAATAGCCTGGCTTTTTGAGAAAACCCAAAAAGGGTACACCCGATATTTCAAAAAAAACAAAAAGCCCTGGGGAATTACCAAAAGAGAATTGCTCCTGTACCCAGAAGAAAGTTTTGGGCACCATTTGGGTCTTTTCCTTCAAAAGCACGGATTCGAACTAATCCCGAAGGTCGAACGCCATGATGCTTACCATGTTATTACAGGCTACGGCACCCGAGTGGAAGATGAAATTGCACTACAGTACCTATGTTTTGGGAACGGAAAACGTAGCCTTTACTTGTTTGGTGTCATGTTTTTGGGCACCATGATTCTTCCGGACTACCTCCCCTATTACCTGAATTCTTTTCAAAAAGGAAAAAACTGCCATCATTTTCATGGCTACGATTATTCAAAAATGCTGGAGGTTCCGCTTTCCGACTTCAGGCATATCATTTTTAGTAACAACCAACAATTGCAACATGACATTTAAAACAGCACGTAATACCGCGTTTACCTTTTTTGGGATCGGGACTTTTATCTTCTTAATCGCTCTTGTGGTTCAAGATCTTTTTGCCGTAGCCATTCTAGGTTTCATTTTTTTGGTTTTTGCGATTGTATACAATACAACGGCTTTTTTCATTCTTCTTTTTGAACTCATTAAATACAATCGTTTAGAATCATTTTTTGGCCTTTGCTTGATCTTGGCCAATGCGCCGATAGCTTTCGCATATTGTTACCTAATCATCAATTATTTATAACCTAAAACAGTTATTATGGAACCTAAAAAAACAAAATTTACAAGTTGGTTAAAAACTTCCATCACAGCCCGAATGCTCATTGTGGGTTTTTTGATGATGGTATTATTGATTCCATTGGAATTTGTAAAGAGCCTCATCTTGGAACGCTCCAACAGACAACAGGAAGTCGTTCGTGAAATCAACGAAAAGTGGGGAAATGAAGTGATACTTTCTGGACCCATTCTGAAAATCCCGTACAAAACCTATCAAGAAAACACTGTTTTCAACAAAGCCACCAAAGAAAACGAACGGGTCCTGGAAGAGCGCATCAATCACGCCTACCTGTTCCCGGACCAACTGAACATCAATTCGAACGTTACCAGTAAAAAGGAACCCCTAAAACGAAGCATCTATGAATCGGTTGTATTTACTGCAGACCTAAAAATTTCAGGTAATTTTCCGGCCTTCGACCTTTCGGAAAAAGACATCAAACCCCAAGACATCCTTTGGGATAAAATTACGGTACTGGTAAAAACCACCAATTTAAAAGGAATTAGGAATACTCCCGAAATGCACATCGCGGGCAACATACTAAGCATGACCCCTAAATATTCGCAGGAATACCTTAACGTACTCGAAACTAAAAAAATACCCCAATTTGAAATGGAAAACCAAAGCCCCATTCCTTTTTCTTTTGAAATGAAAGTAAATGGCAGCGAAAGTCTAAAATTTATACCTATTGGCAAGGAAACCCTGGCCAGCATGACCTCCAATTGGCATTCGCCTAGCTTTGATGGTAATTTTCTACCGGAGGATGGGTCGCGGGAAATTACCCCGATGGCTTTAAGGCATCATGGAAGGTGCTTCAAATCAATCGTCAGTTTGAGCAGAAATTCTTTAATACCCTCCCCGACCTCCTTCCCTTTGCTTTTGGCACGAAACTGATTGTTCCCGTGGACGAATACCAAAAAAGTGAGCGTACCTCAAAGTACGGTTTTATGGTCATTGGACTTACGTTGCTGGTTTTCTTGCTCATACAATTGGCTAGCCGGATCTATATTCACCCTTTCCAATATGTAATGATTGGGCTGGCCTTGGTAATGTTCTATACCCTATTGGTCTCCATTTCGGAACACAGTTCTTTTTTGAAGGCCTATTTAATAGCTTCAGCAGCCGTTATGGGCCTTATCACGGTTTATTCGAGGGCCATTTTAAGGGGCTTCAAGTTTCCATTACTGGTATGTGCCTCGTTGGGATCGCTGTATGGTTTTATCTATGTTATTATTCAACTGGAAAATTATGCCCTCTTGGTAGGGAGTATTGGACTGTTCATCATACTGGCCATTGTCATGTTTGCTTCTCGGAAAATTGATTGGAACAATGAATGATGTTCCCCACAAAGGGGTCCTTGCAAAAAATGCGGGGCCCCATTTTTTTGAACGCTTCCGAAGGTATGGATGGATTTTCCTATTGTTGTTGGTTTGTGAAGCGCTCATCGCCCTATTCCACTTTCATAAAATAGTGCGCCATTTTGTAGGGGATGTTTTAGTTGTTCCGTTGCTCTGGTTTTTAGGAAAATGGAGTGCTAGGGTTTCTAGCTTAAAACTGCTTTGGGGGCTATTGGGCCTATGTATGGCCATCGAAACCCTACAATTGTCCGGTTTATGTTACCCAACAAATGGCCCATTTAAAATTCTGAAAATCCTTTTGGGAACTACCTTCGATGGTTTCGATTTCCTTGCCTATGCACTTGGCTTTCTTATAATGCGAATTTTCATTTCAAAAAAAGAACATGTTTGAATGGTTGCTTGAAAAAAACCGAAAGGAAACGCTTCTCACCGGCTATCTGGTGGTTATTTCAATGGTACTCTTAGCCCTTCGTCTTAAGATTACCCAAGATTCGTTTTTTCTTTTTTTGGGATGGAACTTACTACTGTCCCTGATTCCTTGGTGCATCGCACATTTGTTAGCAGTTCTTCAACCAATTTCCAAAATGAAATACCTACTAGGTTTGCTATTGTGGTTGCTTTGGTTACCCAATACTCCCTACCTCATCACGGATTTCATTCACCTTAAAAAAGTGGAAACATCACTGTATTGTATGGACATAGCAATGTTGTTCAGCTTTACGGTTACTGGGTTATGGCTTTATACTTGTTCCTTTAGGCATATGAAACTACTCGGCACCCAATTTTTACGGAAAAAGACAATTTTTATCGTTTTTGGAAGCATCCCATTTCTTTGTGGGTTGGGTGTTTACCTTGGAAGGTTTGAGCGTTGGAACTCCTGGAACCTTGCAACCCACCCACTGGAACTCTCCAAAACCATAGCCCTATATGTGATACATCCAACAGATCATCTTTTTGCTTGGTCCTTTTCGATTGGATTTGGGATTTTTCTGCTACTCTCCAGATTTTTTATCGACCTGCTTACGAAAATCAGGACATAATTATGCTTTATTTCATTTTTAGTGTAATTTGGGATCATGAAAAATAGGCATCTATTCAAAGCATTCATCCTCTTTATTACGCTAAGCAGTACCTACTCCGGCCATGCCCAAAAAGACCCAAAAGTGGTTTTTGGGGAACCATCGGCCAGTGAACTTGCACCCATGGAATATCCAAAAGACAGTACTGCAGCTGCTGTAGTCCTTTATGAAAAGGGATACACCAAGTTAAAGCTCATCGACCATACCTATTTGAGTTTGGTGACCGAAATCCATAGAAAAATTAAAGTGCTGGATGCCAATGCCTATGGAGATGGGATTGAGAAAATTTACCTTTATTCGCCCAACAATGACAGGCAAAAGGTGACCCACCTCAAGGCCATCACTCATAATGGAGACTTTAAGGTATATTTGAACTCGGACGCTGTTTTTACTAAAGATATAGGTGAATCTTGGAAATCGGTTTCCTTTACGTTCCCCAATATCAAAGACCAGAGCCTGCTAGAGTATACGTATCAATTGGAATCGCCCTATATTAGCTGGTTGCAGTGGGATTTTCAGGGAGAATATCCAAAACTGTACAGTGAGTATGTGACTGAAATTTTAGGAAATTACGATTACAGCATTGGGCTTCGGGGAAATCTGGAATTTGATAGCCACGACTATTACATCAAAAAAAATTGTTTTTCCCTGGAAGGGTACGGTGACGCTGGAGATTGCTATTACCACCAATACATCATGAAGGACATTCCAGCATTCAAGGAGGAGGATAACATGCTTTCCAAAGAAAATTATATTTCCCAAATACGTTATGAATTAAGAGAAAGCATGGATCTTCAGGGAAGAAAGGAACGGTACACCAAAGACTGGAAAGATATTGAGAAGGACGTTCGCTATGATATGGACATCGGGAAGGAACTTAACAATGAAGGGTTTTTTACCCGCAATCTTCCGGAAAGCCTCTACAGTATTTCAGACCCTTTGGAAAAAGCGAAGGCCATCTATTATTACATTCAAAAGAAAATTACATGGAATGGCTACTACCATGTTTTTTCAAATTGCGATGTTAAAAAAGCCTTTGAAAACGGCTCTGGAAGCGTGGCCGAAATCAATGCAGCACTAGTTAGCGCACTTCAATCGGCCAACCTAGATGCCTACCTTTCCTTAAGTGCCACCAAGGATTTCAGCATTCCAACTCAAATTTACCCAGTAATCCGAGAGTTTAATTATGCTACTGCTTTTCTGAAAATTGGAGCGGATTCTTACTTTCTGGATGCCACTGAAAAAAATACCCCTTTTGGCCTTATTCCTGATAGGGCCCTCAACTATACCGCCAGAATCATGGATTTCAAGAATGGCAGTTATTGGCAACCCATAGTCCCTACCCAAAAGACCCAACTTTACTTTTCTACCCAAACAACTCTGGATGAGCAAGGGGTCCTAAAAGGAACCACCAACCAGGTATTTTCTGGGTATTATGGCACCACTATTAGAAATATTGTCAAAAATGGTTCCTTGGAGAAATACCTTGACTACAAAACCAAGGAATATGAAATTTCGGATTTTACCTATGAAAACCTTAACGACCTGGAGCAACCCATAAAAGAGCGTTTTAATGTGGAAAAAGAAATGGATGAAATAAACGGCGACTACTATGTTTATCCTTTCTTTATGCTAGGCTATCCGGAAGAAAATCCTTTTAAGATGGAAAAGCGGGATTACCCAGTAGATTTTGGATATCCCTTCGTGATCAATTACCTGATGGCTATCGATTTGGCACCATCCCAGTCTGTTAGCTACCTCCCCCCTTCCAAAGCTTTTAAACTGCCCGACAATATGGGCGCCTGTAATGTGGCTTTTTCAGAATCCAATGGTAAAATCAACTTGCGATTCAATATACAAATCAATGAAACACATTTTGCCCCAGAGTTGTACCCAACCTTAAAAGAGTTCTTTGCACAGGTAGTGAAATCCAAAACCAACGAACCCATCATCATTCATCAAAATTAAACTCTTTTAGACCTCTAGGATCAGCCCTGGAAGGATGCTTGAAATCCTAATTTCTATCATTTCAATCCTAACCAAGAAGTCCCTATCATTTGATAGTCAGTAGAATAATTTTAACATTTGTTGAATTTTCCTACATTTTTTATTATATTTCGCCCATCAACAGCATTTCAATGAAACTACTTGTTAGTTTTTTATTGATAATTAGTTTATTCGCCCCCGATTGCCACTCACAGGAAACAAAGGAATTTCCTCAAGATTCTGTGGTACTGTCAAATGCGGAGCGTCTTGATACTTTAGTAAAATACGTTCGAAAGCAATACTACAGCAATAATTTTGGCGAAACCATCCAAGTAGGGGACGAAACGCTTAAACTTGCCAGATCCCTCAACAACAGGAATGCCATTTATCGATTGTCCAGCCTTATTGGAAACGCATTTTTGCAGTTGAATGATACCCTACAGGCAAAGCGCATTTTTGATAAAACCATCAAAGAAGCCGAAGAGCTAAAAGATACCACCCGTAGCCTTACCACTGCCCGAATTGATTTAGGTAATCTCTACGCCCTTCAGGAATACAAGTGGCTCGCCATCAAAAACTACAAGGAGGCCTTGCCGTTGGCCGAAAAACTTAAGGATACCACACACCTCTTTATCTTAAACTACAACATTTCCGAGTTAGTATTGGACATGGAGCGTGCGGATTTGGCCGAAATCTACGTAGCAAAAGTCAACGAGTATGTGAAAAACCAAAAGGCCGGGGCTTATCATGCAGTAGCCAAGTTGGTAACTGCTAGGCTTCTGGTTTTAAAAGATGCATACGAAGAAGCCCTTCCTTTTCTTGAAGAGAGCATGGCTCTAGCCAAAGAATCGGGCTATGAAGATGCCCTCTTGGAGTCGAATGAAGTAGCAGCAAGAACCTATATGCATCTCAAAAATTTTGAAAAGGCTACCCAATTGCTGCTCAAGAACGACTCTTTAAAGAATAATAAGTTTAAAACCGAAAAATTCAAGGCCGTCGAATCGGTCACTGCCAATTTCAAGATCAAGCAATACCAACAGGATCTGGTTGCCCAGAAATTGCAGAACGAAATCGCTCAGCAAGAGTTGAAACGTGAGACCACCTTTTTCTGGATCAAGATTGCGAGTGCCTTGTTAGTGATTTTTTCCATTTTTGCTTATGTATCGTTCTTAAAACGAAAAAACTTGGTTAGGCACCTCCAAGTTAAAAACAAGCAATACCAAAAAGCCAAGGAAATAAGTGAAGCACAGGTAAAAGCCAAAAACCAGCTGTTCTCAAACATCACCCACGAATTGAGGACCCCTATGTATGCGATTGTTGGGATTTCATCCCTCCTTAAAGATGACAAAAGCCTGAATCATTTAAAAGAAAACATCGATTCCCTGAAATTTTCTGCAGACTACTTACTGTCCTTAATCAACAACGTACTGCAGTACACCCAACCCAAGGAAACCCCACAAAAGCTTAGACAGGTTAAGTTCAACTTAAGGAAGATTTTGGAAAAGGTCATCGACTCGGCCAAATACCTCAACACCCAAAATCCTAATAGGTATTATGTTCATGTAGATTCCGATATTCCCGAATTCCTGATTGGCGACGATATCAAGCTTTCACAAATCTTGATGAACCTCTTGAGCAATGCTTCAAAATTTACCAAAAATGGAACTATTACCGTGGAGGTGCACCGAGAGGAAAATAAAAATGGAAAGATTGGAGTTCACTTTTCCATTAGGGATACCGGTGTTGGGATTTCAAGGGAGCGCAGAAAAAATCTTTTCACGGAATTCTCCGACCCCATTACCAATTTTGAACACGAAGGAACCGGCCTTGGGCTTTCCATCGTAAAAAAACTATTGGATGCCCAGAATTCAAAGATTACCCTAAGAAGTAAGGTTAGTAAAGGCACAGAGGTATCCTTCACACTTTATTATAAAAAACCAGGCCGCAACGCTACCTTCAACCTAGCATTGCCAGAGATTCCCCGGGAAAACCACTTAAAAGGGTGCAAAGTTCTGGTCGTTGACGACAACAAGATCAATGTTTTGGTCACGAAGAAAACCCTTGAAAAGCATGGAGTAAACGTCATTGTAGCCTATAACGGAAAGGATGGTATTGAATTGGCAAAAATCGAAAAGCCCGATTTGATCTTGATGGACATCAACATGCCAGAGATGAACGGGTTTGAAACCACAGAGTGCATCCGGAAGTTTGATCAAGAAACACCCATCATAGCCTTAACCGCTGTTGAAGAAGAAAAAATTGTGGCCTGTGGCAAAAAAGAGGTGTTCAATAGCTTTATCATTAAACCTTACAGGGAAGTCGATTTTATCGCTTTGCTCAATTCCTACGTCGCTATTGAGGTGTAGCAGTTGCATTCATTCTCAATAGCCATTCTAGAAAGTTTCTAAAAAAATCCTCCCCTAGGAAAGATTAAACCCACAATCGATTTTCCAGAGCATTCCCTTGTAGGATTTCTCTAACTGTTAGATTGCTTTATAGTAGGATTCCTATAGCTCTTTAATGACTTACTAGTGTCTGCAATTGTGATTGCGGTAAAAAGTTGTTCGGAGCGATGAGACAGCACCCAAAATACAATGCTCCATCAAAACACAAAAGAACCCCTTACAGAAACCAAAAACGGCCATGATGCAGGTAAAGGAAATTAAGGTTGAAGTAAAAATTCCTTCAAAACAAGAAAACCATTTGTTTCGAAAACGCAAGGTCAATAAAGCTTATAAAAAAACCCGGTACATGCCCGGGTCTCTTATTACTTCTTATTTTGGCTCTAGTTATCCATGACAAGCCACCTTTGCAACGTAGCATCGTACATCAATTGAACCATTTCGTATTGTTTCACCACTAGACTTGCAGACATCAAAAATTGGTTTTCGGGATCGGAATTATTGTTATTACCCAATAATTTGATCGTTCCATCCACGGCAAAGAGAAACAAAGTCTGCCCATCTTCCCCGGCTTTGATGCCGGTTATTTCGAGCGAACTTTCGTTGGTACGTATTTTAATAACTTTTTTGTCGTCATTGGGTTCTCCAGGAAGAATGACCAGGTTTAGGTTGTGCACGGTTCCAACGGTTATGGTCGTAGTTTCAGCTATTCGGTAGCGATTCTCTACAACACGAAGCTTATTGTCCTCCAAGATCACATTTTCGTCTACATCAACTTGCACAAAATTGCCATCTTCATCAATACCAATGATTTTTACGGCAATGGCATCGTTATCGATAGAATTCTTGAAATCGCGAACGCGAATGGTTCCGTTAATGTCGAGGGTTGCTTGAGGATCGGTAGTGTTAATTCCAACTTGGCTCCAAAGCGGGGCTATGCAACAAAAAATAAGTAGGCTTGTTATAGACTTTTTCATGGGGGCTTGGGGATTTAATATACCAAAAGTAGAAAAATGTAGCTAATATCCTACATGGTTTAGTAAGTATTAGATATAACGCATGTTTTATTCGACAAAATGCATTATTCCATACAATTACGACCCCATAAAGCCCTAAAAGACTAGGCCCCGTTCACATAACTTTGCAAATAGCGAAACCGTTCCCTAAGCTGTCCATTACTTTGTGTCATCTGTGCCCTGCTTAAAATCCCGTTTGCATCCCCATTAAAAAAAGCAGGAATCACATGTTCCAAAAACATCTGTCCAAAGCCTTCGCTCGAATCTTTGGGCAGTTCACATGGCAAATTGTCCACGGCCATAACCCCAATACTATTTGGTGTTCCAAAGGGTACTTCCTGTTCTCTCTTGGCATCGTATCCATAAAAGGGTTCGGCGATGGTCGATGCCCTCAGGGTACTGGCTATAGGCCCATTAACATCACAGGAAATATCGGCCACGAAATTGATTTTAAACTCTGGCTTTTTGGCATCTTCCTTTGTGAAGAGGTATGGTGCGCCATTACCATAAAAATGACCCGTAATAAACATATCGCTTACCTGGGCATATTTCATAAAATCGCTTTCGTAGCCTTCAGGGTTTTCGTAAAAACCTTCTTTGTCAAATTCGCCCCCATCGCTACGCTTGTTGTATTCTGTAACATCGATTAAACAATATACCGGTTCATTGAACTGCATGGAGAGGTATTCGGCATCGGTCACTTCCCTAATTTTTAAATGATCCAAAATCTCCTTGGCGCCCCTGGCAACTTTTCCGGTTCCTGAAAGGATAATCTTTAGGGTGGGCAAGTTTATTTTGTCCAATTCATTTTTTACGGCTTCCAAATCATGAAGGGTTTCAACCTTAGGCAAATCATACAAACCATCCCTTAATCCCAGCCCCCTAAAACCATTATAAGCCCCTACCAGGCCAGCATAATAACCAAAACCAATCAATCGATGGTGGTGATCATTTACAATGGTTTCATGGTCGAAGAGCTCGATTTTCTTTTCAAGAATGGCTTGCAACAGTTTGCGATTGTAGGGTTGTTTTTTGATGGTGTGACTGAAGAAAAAGTATTTTTTATTCGGAATAAGTGCATCCACAGGAACTTCCTTAACCCCGATAAGCACATCGGCTTCGGAAACATCGTCTTTTACAACAAAACCAGCATCTCGGTAAGCTTGATCGGGAAAAACACGAATCTCCGAGGCCTCTACAATAATGCGGGCATCTGGAAATTTTTTAATGACTTCTTGGCACTCTTGGGGTGAAAAAACGACACGACGGTCGGGAGGATTTTTGCGTTCTTTGATGAGGGCAAACGTTATGGGCATTTGGAATGCTTTTTGATTTTACAATGAGGCTGCAAAGATAGTCTTTTTGGTGTATCTTTGCAGCCCGCAAATAGGATTAAACTGCATCATTAAAGCAGGAAAAGTTCTTTGCAAGCAAATGGGGCCGACTGGTTTTGACAGCGGGT
>DJVA01000101.1 GCA_002440705.1 Flavobacteriaceae bacterium UBA6268
CTTTGCAACTTTCTTTTGGACCAGTCAAATGCGAAGCATTCATGAACTCCTCTAAAAAAATATTAAAGAGGTGAATAAAAGAAAGTTGAGAACAATTTCTGGCAATGCAAAAAAGAACATAAAAACAATCCTTACTCCCTACCAAAGCCGTATCAAAGGCGGTACAAAGCCGTACCAAAGGCGGTATAAAGGCGGTATAAAGGCGGTATAAGGGCGGTACTAGTGCGGTACTGGCTATTGTCTATGGCTATTTTTTATTGGGGTTCGTACGTTCCCTCAAAAGGGGATAACCCACGGATAACCCATGGATAACCCACGGATAACCCATGGATACCCCATGCATCACTCAACAACACCTAAAACGCCCCTCTCCTTCGGGGGGAAGGTGTCTGCAGAACGAAAGGGACCTTCCATACTTCAATTTCCAATTCCTACTTTTCCCTATCTTTGCCCCTACAACCCGTACACCATGGAACTACCCAAATTCCTTTTAGGCGATAACACGGACTTCCCGGACGCCATTTTCGTGATCCATACCGAGTTCCCCCGTTTCATCATCAACCTCGAAAACGACGAGGTGGAATGGCTGGAGGAGTTCGACGACCACGACCAAAAAGAACTGGAAACCGAGGCCGAGAACTACATCCGCGAGGCCACCGAATTCTACGACCGCGAAATAGGTCGCTACGACCACGATGCTTGATCGCCTGCAGGCATACGATACCCTACTTTTTCTCTTTCTCAATAACTTGGGAAGTGAGCCCTATGATGGCTTCTGGCTGGTCCTCACCAACAAATGGGCGAGCATTCCGCTGTACGTGGTACTGCTGTACCTAGTGTACCGCAAGTACGCCCTCAAGGGAACCTTGTGGGTGCTGTTGTGCGCCGCAGTCCTGGTTGCAGCTAGCGATCAGTTGGCTAATCTTTTCAAATACATTTTGGTACAACGTCCCCGTCCCTGCCAAGTGGATACCCTGAAGGAGCAAATGCGCTTGGTGGCACAGGTTTGCGGACGCTTTGGCTACTATTCAGCTCATGCCTCTGGCAGCATGGCCATAGCCGTGTTTATAGGATTGATCTTCAGGAGCCGTTACCGTTACCTACCCTTCATCTTACTACTTTGGGCGGTCCTCATTGGGTACAGCCGAATCTACTTGGGGGTGCATTACCCCTTGGATGTCATCTCGGGCATGGCCTTTGGAGGCTTTTTGGGGTGGTTAGCCTACCAACTGCAACAATGGGGGCAGCGACGTTTGGCTAAAGCCTAGGCTTCGGGTGCTTGCAATTCGGGTTTGGGGTAAAACAAGGCCTTTACCTCGGGCTTCATCAATTCCACCATTGTAAATACACCCAAGAGGATGCCCAGGACCCCGGTCAGGCAATTAAGGATGGCCACTACCAAGATGAAGTTGTAGTTCCGCACTTCCTTCAAATACTTAGCGGCCAACAAGGTTAAAACACCGAAGGTAAGCGTGAACAGCGTCAAGATCCCCCCGATGATGATGAATACATACCCAAAATTGAAGGGAAGGTCTTGCTCTTCTGCCGCCACTAGGCCTACAAAGAAGAAGCCAAAGCAGGCGTAGGCAATGAAGAAAAGCGATAACAGGAGTGTAAGGATCCCTTTTACCATAAATAGGAGGCTGAAGGTGCCAAGGTTGTGCGTTTTCATGAATGTGGGTTTGTGTAGCAGGTTAGTAGCAATAGGCAGTTATTTGTTACGCTCCAGCAGGTAGAAATCGCGCCACAACCGCGGACGGTGGGAGCGTTCCCCAGAGGCCTTGGGGTTCATGTCGTAGCGGGTAATCTTTTGGATGTGATACTCCTTGAACTGCCGTTGCAGTCGTTGTTGGTGTTCTTCCGAAACCAACAGCCCGAAACGGTCTTCCTTGGGGTATTCCACCTGGCCGTTTTCCGAAAGCACGGGGATGGGTTTGCCGTAGGCCCAGACCATCTCGGGGGTAAAGCTTCCCAATTCGTACACCGAGAGTTGGGTTTCTGCCTGCCAATCGTTCAGCAGGGCCGTGCTTTTGTATTCAGGATTGATGGTGAGCGCACTCGAAATGGGCAGTCCGAAGCACAGGACTGCCAGGATGAAGACAATGGACCCGTAAAAGGCTTTGGGGAGGTCTTTCCGCAGTAAACTCCGTAAGAGGTAAGCCCCAATTACAAATAGGGAAATGGAAAGCAGCACGTACCAAAGCCAATGTCCATCCAATCGGTCCTGTAAGTAAAGGTACCCTCCTAGGGGGAAGGCCAGTCCTACGAGGGCTAGCAGGCCAAAGTGTAGGTACACGGGCAGTTTTTCCCAAGGGTTTTTTAAGGTCTTGAAACTGCGGAAAAGGTAGTCCACGTAATAGGCGGTGTTCATTGCCAAGGGGATCAGTACCGGCAGGAGGTAGCGCGATTTCTTTTCAGGAATCAGGGAGAGCAGTACCACCGATAGTATCGTCCACCAGAATGTGAAACGGTAGCCTTTTTTATCCACCACCCTATTTTTGAGGTAAGGGTAGAGCAGTCCCACAAAGGCGGGGAGGGTCCATAGGCCGCTTTGGGTGAAGAAGCTCCAGTAATAGTAAAATGGACGCGTGTTGTAGCCAGCCCAATTGGTCGCTTCCTTTTGGGTGATTTTGGTCACGGCGGCCGTGTCGAAGGTGTAGGTATACCAAAACCACCATCCCGAGACCAGGGTGGCTACCACCAAGAATAGGAGCAATGGCAACCAGCGGCTTTTCATTCCTTTAAACCGGTACACCCAACCGTAACTTAACAGGAAGGGGAGCATCAGGGCATAAAGCGATACCGGGCCCTTGCTCATGAACGAAGCTCCAAAAAAAAGAGCTGCCCAGAACGCGTGTTGGTATTTCTTTTCAGGATGGGTAAAAAACTGCCACAATTGGTAGAGGCATCCCATCATGAAGGCATGGGTAAAGACGTCCCATTGGCCATTGCGCCCCGCAAAGATGATGTAAAAAGACGTAGCCGCAATTAATGCACTGAGGAGCGCATAGGGTTTTTGGGACGTAACCTTAGCCGCCAATTTGTAGGTAAACAGTACCGTTAGCAATCCCATGAAGGCCGCGGGAAGGCGTAAGGCCCACAAGCTTTTGAGCCCAAAGATCAAAGCCGAAAAGGCCGTAAGCCAGGTAGGCAAGGGCGGTTTTTGGTAGCGCGGTTCACCGTTAATGGTAGTGAGCAGCCAATGCCCGTATTGGATCATCTCGCGAGCAGTGATGAAGTTGCGGGCTTCCATGATGTTCACAAAAATGGCATCGAGGTTTACGAAGAACACTCCCAGGCAGACCAGCGTCAGGAAGAGGATGGGATGTTTAGTCGGCCACTTCATTCTTTCCAATAAAGATGTTCCGTATATAGATGATCAAACCGGCGCCGTGACCAATCAGTAAAACAGGGTCGTGGCGGTAGAGGGCATAGACGATGATCAAGGTGGCCCCTAAGGCACTCAATCGCCAGAAACCCACGGGGAGGTGGGATATTTTTTTCCGTTCCGAATAGATCCATTGGTAGACGAACCGAAAGGTAAACAATACCTGGGCAACCACCCCCAGCCACAAGAGCCAATTGGGGATGTCCTCATTGTGGAACAGGGCATTGAGATCGTATTCGCCGTTGTTGTACCCGTAGATGACGATGAGGACAGGGAATATCAGTAAAAAGGTTCGGAACCACCACGGACTCTTTTGCCATTCGCCCTGGAGGTGCAGGTTCCGCACGTAGATGAAATAGGTAAGCGACTGCCCCAGCATGATAGCAAAATCGTTACGAAGATAGCCGTATACGAACAGCAGGAAGGAAGCCAGCAAACTTAGTTTCCAGAACAGGGAAGGGGTGATGATGCGCTTGTGCTTTTCGGAAAGGAACCACTGTACAAAGAGCCTTCCCGAAAAAAGAATTTGCGCCAAATACCCGATGCCATACATTACCCAATCGCTCATCCTTGGTCTTTCACCTCGTAATTAATGTATTTCTTTTTCATCCACAAATAGGCAAAGCAATCCATCAAAGGTCCCAATAGCCTGTTCCACAATCCAAATTTGGCCGTCCCGGCTATGCGTGGGAAGTGCCGCACCGGTATTTGGATAATCTTTCCGTGTTGCAAAAGGATCATAGCAGGCAGGAAGCGGTGCAGTCCCTTGAACATGGGGATGCGCTTAGCATAATCGGTTTTAATGACCTTCAGGGGGCAACCGGTATCGTCCATGCCGTCGTGGGTAAATGCCCTGCGTATGCTGTTGGCGATGCGGGAAGACATATTCTTTACAAAGGAATCCTTGCGGTCGGCCCGAACGCCCGTGACCAAATCATAGTCACCAATGTATTCCAGGAGTTTGTTGAAGTCCTCTGGAGCCGTTTGCAAATCACTGTCGATGTAGCCCAACAAAGGGCTCTCCACATGGTCGAATCCTGCTTTGATAGCCGCACTCAAGCCACGGTTTTCCTTGAAGGAAATGTAGTGAAATGCCTCGTTGCGATTGCAGATGGCTTCGATGAGGATCTGGCTGTTGTCCTTCGAACCATCGTTTACGAAGAGGATGGCCGTTTTCTTGGCGGCGATTTGGATGTAGGCCACGAGTTCCTGCTCTACGCGTTCCAGGTTGTCTTCTTCATTGTAAACGGGCACGATGATGGTGAATTCGTACATAGGAGGATGCTTCATTTGCTGCTGCAAAAGTATTTCTTTTTGGTGAATTAATCAGAAACCCAAAAAAGTGGTTACTTTGTAGGACTAAACCCTACGGATGAACGTACTCGTAACCGGTGCCGCCGGATTCATTGGTTCCCATACAGCAGAACGCTTGCAGGCGATGGGGCATAAGGTAGTGGCCCTGGACAACTTTTCGCCCTACTACGACGTTTCCTTGAAACAGTTGAATGTCGATGCCCTGAAGGCAAAGGGAATAACGGTACAGCATTGCGATTTGCGTACGGACAACCTATCTGAATACATTCCAGAAGGGATCAGTCATGTGTTTCATTATGCAGCGCATCCTGGGATTTCCCAAACCAGCTCGTTTGAGGATTATTTTTCCAACAACTTTTTTGGAACCCAACGCTTGTTGGATTTGTTCGAAACCTTTCAGCAAAAACCCTTTTTCGTAAACATTGCCACTTCGTCCATCTATGGGCTTTACGCCACCATGACCGAGGATCAAGCCCCACAACCGGCTTCTTGGTATGGGGTCACCAAATTGGCCGCCGAACAATTGGTGCTGGCCTACTCCCGAAGAGGGCTGCTGCAAGGCACCTCTTTGCGGTTGTATTCGGTGTACGGCCCTAGGGAACGCCCGGACAAGCTCTATACCCGTTTGATCGACTGTGGCCTGAACGACAAGCCTTTTCCTTTGTACGAAGGCAGTGAGCACCACCTGCGCAGCTTTACCTACGTGCAAGACATTGTGGACGGTGTGGTGAGTGTGATGGGCAAGGAAGCGGTGTGCAACACGGAAATCTTCAACCTAGGGACGGAGGAGGAAAACACCACGGCTACGGGCATTGCCACGGTAGAGGCTATTCTGGGCACGAAAATAACCATAGAAAATAAACCTCCCCGTCCCGGCGACCAGTCGCGTACCTGCGCTAACATCGACAAAGCCAGGAGATTGTTGGATTACCATCCGCAGACTTCCTTAAAAGAAGGTTTGGAAGCTCAGGTGAAGTGGTTTAGGGAGCAGTTTACTTAGTAAGGGACAACAGGACCTCCGCCGCTTCAAAAGGGGTGGTCTTGTTTTCGGAAAGTAGTTGCAATTGTTGTTCCAGCGCTTTTTGCACCTTGGGATTGTCGTAAAATTGATCTTTCAATTGGCCTTCGATGGTTTGTTTCAACCAAAACTGGTTCTGCTCGTTGCGTTTTTGTTGGAAGTAGCCGTTTTTCTTCACCCCCTTCACATACGTTTCAATGAGTTCCCACACTTCTTGGATGCCTTCATTTTTCAGGGAGGAGCAGGTGAGGGTCTTTGGGGTCCATCCACTTTCTTTTTCAGGGTAGAGGTGAAGGGCTCGGTTGAATTCGGCTTGCGCCAGTTTTGCCGCCTTCACATTTTCCCCATCGGCCTTATTAATGACGATGGCATCGGCCATTTCCATAATGCCGCGTTTGATGCCCTGTAGTTCATCTCCTGCTCCGGCGAGCTTCAGCAATAAAAAGAAATCGGTCATGCTGTGTACGGCGGTTTCACTTTGCCCTACCCCTACAGTCTCGATAAGAATTACATCATAACCCGCAGCTTCACATAACACCATGGCCTCTCGGGTTTTTCTGGCCACCCCGCCCAGGGATTCCCCACTGGCTGAGGGACGGATGAAGGCCTTGGGGTTTTTTACCAAGTCTTCCATGCGGGTCTTGTCGCCCAAAATGCTTCCCTTACTCAAGGTGCTGGTAGGATCTACCGCAAGTACGGCTACCTTTTTACCTTGATTGGTCAGGAAAGTCCCAAAACTTTCGATGAAGGTACTTTTTCCCACTCCGGGTACTCCCGTAATCCCAATCCGAATGGAGGCATTGGCATGGGGCAGACAGGTTTGGATGAGC
This sequence comes from Flavobacteriaceae bacterium UBA6268, assembly GCA_002440705.1. Classification (GTDB taxonomy): domain Bacteria; phylum Bacteroidota; class Bacteroidia; order Flavobacteriales; family Flavobacteriaceae; genus DJVA01. Next base: position 6,551 of record DJVA01000101.1, read on the forward strand.
TCTTTGGCATCCTTTTGGTGTTTGGCTGCCGTACTTTCGATGAGGGTAATCCCCCGGCTGAGTGCCATAGGGTTGCCTTGGAGGAGCTCTTGGGCCAATTCGCGAATGGAAAGGGGTTTACGCCTGCGCTCCTGAATCTTTTTGGCAGAAGCTTCATTAGCAGAGGAAGGATGGGGGATGCCTTCCTTTTCCTGTAGCGCCGAAGCATGTTTTGGCGGTGTTCCCATGCAGGGAAGTTAAAACATTTTTATAAATTGATGCTTCTTTGCAACATCACTTTTTTTTAGTCGTCTTTAGTCCGAACAGCAACCAAAAAAACCATCACTTTGTCCGATTTGTTACTGATTGAGCAATGCAAACAGCACAACCGTAAAGCACAAATGGCGTTGTACCGCCAGTACTGCGACGGGATGTTTATTGTGGCTCATCGGTATTTAAAGGACACTGCAGCAGCAGAAGATGCCCTGCAGGAAGCGTTTATCAAGGCGTTTCAGAAATTGCACCAGTTCAAAGGGGACGTCACCTTTGGAGCTTGGTTCAAGCGGATTGTTATCAATACGTGTTTGGATACGATCAAGGCCAGGAAATTGGAGGAAACCGAACTGAACGAGGAAACGCTTTCCATTGTGGATGATGGGGACTGGAGTGTACCCGATGAAGCAACGGTTCAGGAAGTGGTGAAGGCCATCGAAAACTTGGCCGATCCCTATGGCATGGTGACCCAGCTCTTTTTGCTGGAAGGCTATGACCATCAGGAAATCTCGGAAGTGTTGGGCATTTCTGAAAGTGCTTCCAGAACCTATTTGCACCGTGGAAAAAAACAAATTAAGGAACAATTAAAACATTTGAAAGATGGCACAGGATCTTAGAGACCTTATGAAGGAGTACGAGCCGCAAACCCCCAAGCTTTCTGCTGGGCACGAGACTCGTTTTGAACAAAAATTGGATGCAATATTTGCCGAAAAACAGCGGCGGCCTTATTTCCTATGGCTTCGAATTGCCGCCATCCTTATTGTGGTGGTCAGCATTGGGTATGCCGGCTATCGGTACCTTTCTGAGCCAACCATAAAGAAAAATACCGAGATCGTTACTACCGATCAAGGAAACGAAACACCAATCATCACCTTGGGCGACTTGTCCCCAGACCTGAAAAAAGTGGAGGATTTTTATACCACGGGCATCAATGTTCAGTTGGCTTCCCTTCAGAAAACACCCGAGAACGAAGAGATTATCAATGGGTACCTTCAGCGTTTGGAAGAATTGGACAAGGCTTATCAAGCCCTTAATGCTGAACTGAACAAAGTGGGCCCTAGCGAGGCGACCATCACCGCTTTGATCGATAATTTGAAATTACGTTTGGAATTGCTGTTCAAACTGAAAAACAAATTAAAAGAACTTAAAGAACTAAATGATGAAAACTATAGTGAATTTACAACCTAAACTGTTGTTATTAGTACTGTTAAGCGTCGGGTGTTCCCTTGTCGCTCAAACCCGTTACAAGGAAAACTTTAAGGCTTCCAAGGACATGACCGTGCAGGTTAATACGTCCTACACCAATGTAATTTTCGAAACCTGGGACAAGGATTTGGTAGAAGTAGAAGCCTTTGTTGATGGTGAAAACCTAACGGAAAAGGAGAAAAAGGAAATTTTCAACGATTGGAAATTTGACGTGTTGGGCAATAGCCAAAAGGTAGTCATTACCTCCAATCCCAACAATTTTGAGGAAGGCATCGGGGCCATTGTGGGCCTGGATGCGTTGAAGTCGTTGGAGTCCCTGAAGGCTTTGGAGCGATTGGGAGACATGCCTTCCTTGGGTGAAATGCCTAAATTTGATTTTGCTTTTAACTTCGATGTCCCAGAGGTACCTGATTTTCGGGAAATACCCGACTGGCCTTTTTCCAAATCCCAGCCCAGCATCAAACGCAAGGATGGATACACCAACTATCATTTCAATGATGATGGTGCCCATATGTTCGATCAGGAGGCGTATGAGAAGGACAAAGCCGGTTATGTGGCCAAACTCAACAAAAAATACGGTACTAACGTTACCGTTAAGCAAGTGGACCGCTGGCTAGAAGAGGTAGATGTATGGGCGGATGAGTTCAGTGCCGTCATGGAAAAATGGGGCGAAGAGTTTGGTAAGAATTTCAGTGATAAATTCAGTCCCGATTTTGAGAAAAAAATGGAAGCTTGGGGCGAAGAGTTTGGCAAGAAGATGGAAGCTTGGGGGGAGGAATTTGGTGAAAAATTTGGCCAGGAAATGGAAGCTTGGGGCGAAGAATTTGGTGAAAAATTCGGCAAGGAAATGGAAGAATGGGCCAAGCAGTTTGAGGATGATGCCAATCGATGGACCCAGGAAACCGACAAGAACGGCAATAAAATCATTTACAAGTCGGGAAAGGACATGCAATTTCATGGGAAGGCCAATAAGACCATCATCGTTCGGATGCCTAAGGGCACCAAAACCGATGTGAATGTGAAGTACGGTGAGTTGAAAATGGCCAGCGCCTACAATGTAAAGGCTACCTTGAATTATGCTACCTTAACAGCAAACAGTATCGATGGGGGTAAAACCCTCATCGATGCTTCTTATGCGCCTGTTTATGTGAACAATTGGAACGATGGCTCTTTGAAAGTGAGTTATGTGGAAGACTGTAGGCTGAATAACGTAAAAGTAATCGACCTGCACGCTAATTCCAGCGATGTGAACATCAACGAGCTTACTTCGAATGCCATACTTTCCGGCTCTTTTGGAAATCTATATGTATTAAAGGTATCGCCCAATTTTAAGTCGATTGACATTGTTTTGGAAAATGCCGATGCCGTTTTGAGTTTGCCCAACACAGGTTTCCAGTTTTATTACAACGGCAAAAAGTCCAACCTGAAGCACCCCAAAGCTTTGCAACTTACGGAAACCAAAAGCTTCGACCGCCAACTGTTGAAAGGCTACCACCAGTCCAATTCCAGTACTAAATCCATAAACATCAACGCCAATTATAGCAACATTACTTTCCAATAAAAAAACCATTCTGAAGCTTAGTCATGCTTCAAAATGGTTCCTAACTAACTAAAGACAGACTGCTTTAAGCGTCTTCGTTCCACTTTTTACTGAGGAAAAACCCCGTCAACAATCCCAAACCGGCCATAAAGAGAATGGTTCCTGGCATGGCAATGTCTTCATCCATTCCTAGTACATCGGTAAAAAATCCTCCAAGGAAAATTCCCAATCCAATGCCCATCAATAAGAGGCCCAAATTAATTACTACTACTTTCCAAACTGGGGTAACCCTTCGGTCCTTGCTGTAGAAAATAGAAGCATCGCCTCCCTTTTCAATCAAAGCCAGACGTTCCTTATTTCTAGCGGAGATATAGAGGTAAAAGATTCCAAAAATAACTCCGAAGATGATTGGAATGATGACGATTTCTGATCCCATAATGTTTCGTTTTTAAGTTAATAACGGTTCGTTTTGTCCCTATGACGGAAGTTTTGGCAAGCGGGTTACAACTTTTTTCAATAATTTTCTGAACGGGGAGTGTAACCGGCTGTAAGAAACCAACGTCTTAAAGACACATGACCACAACGACTGACCACGACATCATAGAGGCGACCCTTGGGGGAAACGTTCAAGCGTTCTCAACACTGGTAGCGCGGTATCAGGACTTTGTGTTTACCATTGCCGTGCGCGTGTTGAACCATCGGGAAGAAGCGGAGGAAGTAGCACAGGATAGCTTTATCAAAGCTTTTGAAGCCTTATCCAGTTACCGGAAGGAAGCTAAATTTTCCAGTTGGCTGTATAGTATCGTCTACCGAAAAGCCTTGGACCGTTTGCGCAAGAACAAGAAAGCGCGTACTTTGGATTTTGTGGAAGACCTTACCGAGGGCGATGAAACACAAGCGGTCAATGGCCTTGAACAACTCGAATTACAGGAGCGCAATGCCATGATTCAGGAAGCATTGGAGCAATTGCCCGAGAGCGATGCCGCAATTGTAAGTTTTTATTATTACGAAAACCAATCCGTGAAGGAAATTGCCGAAATTACGGGACTCACGGAAGACAATATAAAAATCAAGTTACACCGAAGCCGAAAAAAATTGTTTTCTTTGTTAAAACACTACGTGCTTCCCGAACACCACAATCACAATGGAAGAGCCATTTAACAAACAAGACCGCTTGGTGGAGCAACTCCTGAAGGAGCTCCCTTTGGAAAAACCCTCTAGGGATTTTACCAAAAATGTGATGCGGCATATTGAACATAAAGTAACGAGAACTGCCTATAGGCCATTAATCCCCAAACACCTTTGGTGGTTCATCGGATTGGTTTTTGCCGCTGGGCTGTACTGGTTGTATTTGAATCCTGCTACCTCTTTGGTGGATATGAAATCGTATGGATTGATGGATGCCTCGAATTGGAAAAATCCGCTGGAAAATCTGCAACTGCCCAAAACAGCGATTTATGCAATTAGTTTCATGGCTTTATTCCTAATACAGATTCCTTTTTTGAAACGGTTGATTGATAAATCGTACGCCTAAAAAAAATCCCGAAGCATGCTTCGGGATTTTTTTTATTCGTCTACCAACACCCATTCGCCTTTATCCAATAGGGGAATGGCCTGTTTGTATTTCATGGATTTGTTTTCGCCACTCATCACATGTTTGATGGTTACCTTATCGTTTCGGCCAATTTTTGGTCGGTCCCGAGTAATGGTTTCGGTTATTTGTTGTTGCGGTTGTGTTTTACCAGCTGCACGGGCCTGAGCTGCGCGTTCATCCATGTTGGGAATTTCGTCTTTTTGCTCGTTCAGTTTTTCTTTGGGACGCGTCTGGCGGGCTTCCTGTATTTGTTGCTGATTTTCCTGAGGCAATTCTCCTTTGAACAAGAACGAAATGACCTCTTTATTAACCTTTTCAATCATTGATTTGAACAACTCGAACGCCTCAAATTTATAAATCAATAGTGGGTCTTTTTGCTCGTGCACGGCCAACTGAACACTTTGCTTCAATTCGTCCATTTTGCGAAGGTGGGTTTTCCAAGCATCGTCGATAATGGCCAAGGTGATGTTTTTTTCAAAATCCTGCACCAATTGTTTTCCATTAGTTTGGTAAGCTTTCTCCAAATCGGTGGCTACGTTCAAGGTCTTTACCCCATCGGTAAAAGGCACCAAGATGCGTTTAAATTTATCCCCTTGGTTTTCGAACACATTTTTGATTACAGGAAAGGCCATTTCAGCATTGCGGGCCATTTTTTCCTGATAATGGTTGTAAGCAGCTTTGTATACTTTTCCGGCAGCTTCCTTAACCCCCATGTTTTCGAATTCCGATTTCGAGATGGGGGAGCTCATGGAGAAATAACGGATCAATTCAAATTCAAAATTCTTGAAATCCTGTGCTCCCTTGTTGGTTTCAACAATTACTTCAGCCGTATCGAAAATCATGTTGGCAATGTCCACCCGCAAACGTTCCCCAAACAGGGCGTGGTAGCGGCGTTTGTAGACTACTTCCCGCTGGGCGTTCATAACATCGTCGTATTCGAGCAAACGCTTGCGGATGCCGAAGTTGTTTTCTTCCACCTTCTTTTGGGCGCGTTCGATGGATTTCGAAATCATGGAGTGCTGGATCACTTCCCCTTCCTTCAATCCCAAACGGTCCATCATTTTGGCAATACGTTCACTTCCAAAAAGACGCATCAAATTATCTTCCAGCGATACGTAAAACTGGGAACTTCCCGGGTCTCCCTGACGGCCACTACGCCCGCGTAACTGCCGGTCCACACGACGCGAGTCGTGCCGCTCGGTACCTACAATGGCCAAACCACCCGCTTTCTTCACTTCATCGGAAAGCTTGATGTCGGTTCCACGACCTGCCATGTTGGTGGCAATGGTCACAACGCCTTTTTTTCCTGCTTCAGCCACGATGTCGGCTTCCTTTTTGTGCAGTTTGGCATTGAGTACATTGTGATGGATGTTGCGCATGGTCAGCATCCTGCTCAACAATTCGGAGATTTCGACGGAAGTGGTACCAATCAGTACGGGTCTCCCTGCGTGGGAAAGTTCCACCACCTCATCAATCACCGCATTGTACTTTTCCCGTTTGGTTTTGTAAATCTTATCGTCCCGGTCTTCGCGGGCAATGGGACGGTTGGTGGGGATTTCCATCACGTCCAGTTTATAGATTTCCCAAAGTTCCCCTGCTTCAGTAACTGCCGTACCGGTCATCCCGGACAATTTGCGGTACATCCTAAAGTAGTTCTGTAGGGTGATGGTGGCGAAGGTTTGCGTTGCGGCCTCCACCTTTACATTTTCCTTAGCTTCAATGGCTTGGTGCAAACCGTCGCTGTAACGGCGACCATCCATAATACGCCCCGTTTGCTCGTCCACAATCAAGACTTTATTTTCCATTACCACGTACTGGTCGTCCCGCTCAAAGAGGGTATAAGCTTTGAGGAGTTGGTTCATGGTGTGGATGCGCTCACTTTTTACAGAAAAGTCCCTGAAAAGTTCTTCCTTCGCTTCTGCTTCGGCTTCTTTCGATAGTTCTTTGGCTTCTATCTTGGCAATTTCGGTACCGATATCGGGCATGACAAAGAACTCGGGGTCGTCATCTCCAGAGAGGAAATTTACGCCCTTGTCCGTAAGTTCAATCTGATTGTTTTTCTCGTCGATGACAAAATACAGCTCTGCGTCCACTTTCGGCATTTCGCGGTTGTTGTCCTGCATGTAGTGGTTTTCGGTCTTTTGAAGGACTTGCTTCACCCCTTCTTCGGAAAGGAATTTGATGAGCGGCTTGTTTTTGGGCAAGCCACGGTACACTCGAAGCAATTGAAACCCACCTTCTTTAGTATCGCCTTCAGCAAGCAATTTTTTAGCCTCGGCCAATACACTGGTAAGGTATTTACGCTGAACATCTACAATACTCTGGATTTTAGGCTTTAACTCGTTGAACTCGTGACGGTCCCCTTGCGGTACCGGCCCGGAGATAATCAAAGGGGTTCGTGCATCGTCAATCAATACACTGTCCACCTCATCCACAATGGCGTAGTGGTGTGGACGTTGTACCAAATCGTTAGGGGCGTGGGCCATGTTGTCCCTTAGGTAGTCGAAACCAAATTCGTTGTTGGTCCCGTAGGTAATATCGGCATGGTAGGCTTTCCTTCGTGCAGCCGAATTGGGTTGGTGCAAGTCGATACAATCGACACTCAGGCCGTGGAATTCAAAAATGGGTCCCATCCAGGCACTGTCCCTTTTGGCCAGATAGTCGTTTACGGTCACCAGATGTACCCCGTTTCCAGCAAGGGCATTGAGGTACACAGGTAAGGTAGCCACTAAGGTCTTTCCCTCCCCGGTTTGCATTTCGGCCACCTTTCCTTGGTGCAATGCGATACCGCCTATCAATTGCACATCGTAATGGACCATGTCCCAGGTAACCTCTTTCCCTGCGGCATCCCACGAATTGCTCCAAACGGCTTGGTCGCCATCTAGGGTCACGTACTCTTTATTTGCGGAAAGTTCCCTGTCAAAAGGAGTGGCAGTAACGGTAAGGGTTTCATTTTCTACAAAACGTTTGGCAGTTTCCTTCACCACGGCAAAGGCTTCGGGAAGGATTTCGTCTAGGGTCTTTTTTTCGACCTCATAGCGCTCGTCCTTCAGGGCATCGATTTGCCCGTAAATGTCTTCTTTTTTATCAATATCCTCCTCAACCTCTGCCTCTTGGGTTAAGGCATCGATTTGTGATTGGATGTCTTTTTGGTCTTCCTTTATTTTAACTCGGAAGGCATCCGATTTAGCGCGAAGGGCATCCAAGGAAAGTTGCTCCATTTCGGCTTCGTATTTTTTGATTTGATCAACGATGGGTTGGATTTCGCTGATGTCTTTTTTGGATTTGTCTCCTACAAATACTTTTAATACGCTGTCTAAAAGTCCCATGTTCTATGTTTTAAAACTCGTTCACTGAGGCGGGAACCTCAAAAGTGTAACAAAAAAAGTGCAAAAAAACCAGAATTTCTAAGGGTTTAACGCTTTATTAGGGCCACTTACGAGCAAAAAAAAAGTCTCTACCTATGGGGTTGAGACTTTTTCTATCGTTAATTGATTTATTAATATTCGTCTTCGTTCCACAGATAGTCTTCATCCGTGGGGTAATCCTGCCATATTTCCTCGATGGAATCGTACGAGTCGCCTTCATCCTCAATGGCCTGAAGGTTTTCCACTACTTCAAGCGGAGCACCAGTACGGATGGCGTAATCGATCAACTCGTCTTTGGTGGCAGGCCAGGGGGCATCACTTAAATACGATGCCAATTCTAAAGTCCAGTACATAACAGAATTAGGGTTTTAATTTTTTGCAAAAATAAATTTTTAACAGAAAAAGTCAAGAAAAATTAAAGTTAATTCCTAATTATTTTAAAGAACGTTTTTAAGATGCTGTTAAACAGAAACTTAAATTGAAAATAATCGTAGAAAAATCACTTTTTTGGAATCCACTTGATCTCTTCCACGTGCAAGTCATGGGACAATTTCCGTGCCAGTACAAAGAGGTAGTCAGAAAGTCGGTTAAGGTAGGCCAAAATATGGGGGTCAACCGGTTCACTTTCATCCAAATACGTGGTCATACGCTCTGCCCGCCGGCAAATGGTACGGGCCACGTGACAATATGACACGGTAGGATGTCCCCCAGGGAGGATGAAGTGGGTCATTGGGCGCAGCACCTCGTTCATGGCATCGATTTCCGATTCCAGTAAAGTAATGTCGTCCTCCACAATTTTAGGAATGTCGAGCCGTTCCTTGCCGCTCTTCAAGGTGGCTTTTTGAGGGTCGGTGGCCAACATGGCACCTAAAGTAAAGAGGCGTTCCTGTATTTCCAGAAGGAGGTCTTTGTAGTGCGCTCCCATATCCTGATCGCGCAGCAGACCTAAAAAGGCATTCAACTCGTCCACAGTGCCATAGCTTTCGATACGGATGTGGTGTTTGGGGACACGGGTGCCCCCAAAAAGGGCCGTAGTGCCTTGGTCGCCGGTTTTGGTGTAGATTTTCATGAGGATTTATTGTTTTTCTTCCGGTCGTAATAGGATTTGCGGAAATTCTTTTGGTTGCGCTTCCTGCGGCTTCTGTGGACGCGGTAGTTGTTCCAAATCACCACGATTAGCAGGAGAATGGCAATACCTAACCATTGGTACATAAAACGCTTATTTTTTCTGCAGCAACAGGTTTAACTGCATACAAGTTAGCAAATGTTTTGAGGAAGTGGCCGAGCGCTCCCAATCTTTTTGATGTGCATTGCGTCCCCATCGTTGCTTTTTTTCTTTTGAAATGGGTAACAACTGCACTAAAAAGTACCATTTGGCAGTACCCAACACTGCTCTACGTTCCTTTATTGTAAAGGCGCGTTCCAATTTTCGAAGTGTTTTCCTTCCAAAGGGAAATTCCCAGGCAGCATCACTTTGAAAAGGCCGGTAGAGTGTCCTTAGTACCCAAACCGGAAGGCTGGTTTTAAGAGGATCGTAACTAATAATGATTCCTCCCGCAGTTAATTTTTCTTCCAAGCGTTCAATTAATGCATCTACATTCTTAAAATGATGGAGCACTCCGTAAGCGTAGATGATATCAAAATCATTTTCCTGAAAGGAATCCGAGAAAAAATCAACGGCATGGGCTTTGGCAGTTGGAATGTGTTGGATCTTTTTCTTCAAAATGCCAATTCCTTTGTCACTAAGGTCAATTCCCACATAGGCTTTAGCATGCTGCGCAAGGTAAAGCGAAAGGGCATTCCCTGCATAACATCCCAGATCCAAAACTCTTTTATCCTCCAAAGGACCCAACCATTGCTTGTGGAGGGCATAACTTTGTTCCAAAATACCCAACTCTTTCCGAATATCCTTCAACCCTTTTTCGCGAATAAAGGACCAGATACGGGTGGGTAAATTCTTTTTTTTGTGATTGTAAAAGGCTTTTTGGGCCTTATTTTTTTCAATGGTCTGTTCAACACGCTCCATGTGGTAAATGTACTAAAACGAATGAAAATGGGAGCGATCTGGATTATTTCGTTCGTAGGTCACTTTCTACCATCCCATCCCTAAGGCGGATTACGCGATGAGCGCGTGCAGCGATGTCTTCTTCATGAGTTACGACGATTACGGTGTTGCCCGCTTGGTGGATTTCGTCGAAGAGTTGCATGATTTCCACAGAGGTTTTGGAATCCAAGTTCCCAGTGGGCTCATCGGCCAAAATAATGGAAGGCTTGTTTACCAGGGCCCGCCCCACAGCCACCCTTTGTCGTTGCCCCCCCGACAATTGGTTGGGTTTGTGATCCATGCGGTCTGCTAGGCCCACATCGGTCAGGACTTCCTTGGCACGGGCCTCACGGTCGGCCTTGCTGGCTCCTGCATAGACCATGGGAAGGGCTACATTGTCTAAAGCGGTGGTTCTGGGCAATAAATTGAAGGTTTGAAACACAAACCCGATTTCCTTGTTCCGAATGTCGGCCAATTCATCGTCCGTCATGCTGCTCACGTCGATACCGTTCAGTTCGTAGGTACCGTCCGTTGGCGTATCCAAACAGCCCAGGATGTTCATGAGGGTCGATTTCCCGGAGCCAGAGGGGCCCATAAGCGCCACATATTCCCCTTTGTCAATGTCTAAATCGATGCCTTTTAATACTTTAACCAGTTCCTGACCCAGCGGAAAATCCCTACGGATATTTCGGATTTTAATAACAGATCCCATAGATTTTTAAATCAAGCTGCAAGATACCTAATTCTTTGCATATGTCGCGACCATTCCATTTGCGTTACACCCGAATGGTAAAGTGTTCCTTTTGCTGTTCCCTGCGGAACCACACCAACCCCCATTGATAGGTGTCCATGCTAGCGGTAACTCTTGGATCGTTTACAATCTGTTGCCATGCTTGGGTCATTTCCAGACTCCAATAGATGTCGTCCAAAATTAGTACACTGTTATTGCCCAAAAAGGGTTGCAGAGCTTCAAAGTAATCCAAGGTTTTTGCACCATCATGATGGCCATCTAGGTATACCAAATCGAAGGTTTTGACGGTATTGCTTTTGAAAAATGCTTCAAAAGCCATGACCTGTAGTTGGATGTTTTTAGTTGTGTATGACTCCCAATGTTTTTGTGCAGCAAAGGCAGTTTGAGGACATCCTTCAATGGTGTAAACCATTCCTTTGGGATAACCCAATGCCATGGCCAAGGTACCCATCCCTAAGGAAGTGCCCAATTCCAAACTGTTTTTGGGTTGAAAGTACTGTGCCAGTTTGAAAAGCAACTTTTGGCGTTTAACCGTAACCCCAGCATGTTGGGCTATTTGGGCAATTTTGCGCTGTGGCAATTTAAAAACGCGTGACCCTTTTCCAAAATCGGTTACGGTGATTTTGGATGTATCTTTAAGTAAGGCCTTTCGATGATTTTTTAAAATTTGGTATTCGGGATAGTTCTGTTTGTCGTAGAGACATTGAGTAACCACATCATACACAAATGGGGAGTGTACTCCGTGATGGTTGGTAGCCTTTCTTATAAATCCAATATACGATTGTGCCTGGTAAAACATTTAAGATTCCATTTTTGCAGCCAGTTCAAACCAACGCTCGGTCTTGGCATCGAGGGCATCCATCAATAGCTGCAATCTTTTGGATTGCCTGTCTATTTCCGCTCCATCCCAGTCTTCGGTAGCAAATTGATTTTGAAGGACTTCTTTATCGGCCTCCAAATTGGCAATTTCCTTTTCGAGTTTTTGGTACTCTTTCTGTTCCAAATAACTCAACTTGGCCTTATCACTTTCCTTTTTCCACTTATTTTTGGGTTTGTTGGTATCGGAAAGGCCTTTTTCTTTGGTAGTACTGTCTTCATACACTCGGTAATCGGTATAGTTTCCTGGAAAATCTTCAATAACCCCTTCGCCCTTAAATACCAAGAGATGGTCCACAATCTTATCCATGAAATACCGGTCGTGCGATACGACCATCAAACATCCCGGAAAATCCAAAAGGAAGTTTTCAAGCACGTTGAGGGTTACAATGTCGAGGTCGTTGGTAGGTTCGTCCAGGATCAGGAAGTTGGGGTTTTGGATCAATACCGTACACAGGTACAGTCTTTTTTTCTCACCACCACTCAACTTTTCCACATAATCGTATTGCTTTTTGCGATCGAAAAGGAACCGCTCCAACAATTGCCCTGCAGAAATTTGCCGCCCCTTTTTCAGGGGGATGTAATCCCCAAATTCCCGAATTACCTCAATTACTTTTTGGCCCTCTTTGATTGCCATACCATTTTGGGTATAATAGCCAAAGCGCACGGTTTCTCCAATCACCACTTTGCCGGTATCGGGGGTAAGACTTCCCGTAATGATGTTAAGAAAGGTCGATTTTCCGGTGCCGTTTTTACCGATGATGCCCATGCGTTCCCCCCTTAGAAAATTATAGGAATACTTCTCGAACAATGCGGTCGATTCAAAGCTTTTAGAAATGTTATGGAGCTCTACCACCTTGGTGCCCAAGCGTTCCATGTTCAGCTCCAGTTGTATTTCATGGTCCTTGCGGCGTTGATGTGCCCGGGCCTTTATTTCGTGGAAATCGTCGATGCGGCTTTTGCTTTTGGTGGTCCGGGCCTTGGGTTGCCGGCGCATCCATTCCAACTCCTTTTTGAACAACTGTTTGGCTTTGCCGGTTTCGCTCTCAAAAGTTGAAATACGCGCCTCCCTTTTTTCCAAATAATACCCATAATTACCCTTGTACGAATACAATTGTCCTTCATCCAGCTCCACGATTTCGTTGCACACCCGTTCCAAAAAATAACGATCGTGGGTTACCATGAAAAGGGTAAGCTGTTCTTTGGCAAAGAATCCTTCCAACCATTCAATCATGTCGAGGTCCAGATGGTTGGTAGGCTCGTCCATGATTAGTAAATCAGGTTGCGAAAGTAAGGCATTGGCCAGCGCCAGTCGCTTTTTTTGGCCCCCGCTAAGGGTTTGTACTTTTTGGTGCAGGTCTTCCAATTTGAATTTAAATAGCAACTGCTTGTAAAACGTCTCAAAATTCCAGGCTTGGTGTGCATCCATGGCATCAAAAGCCTTTTGGTAGGCTTCAGTGTCGTTGGGGTTTTCCAGTGCCTTCTCATACTGCTCAATGACTTTCAGGATGGGTTTTTCGGAAGCGAAGATGGTTTCTTCGATGGTAAGCTTGGGATTCAACTCGGGTTCTTGGGCAATAAAAGCCACCGAAAGGTCCTTGCGAAATACGATGCGTCCTGTGTCTGGCGTATCTTTTCCAGAAAGCAAATTCAATAGGGTGGTCTTTCCCGTGCCATTTTTGGCCACAAAACCAATCTTTTGCCCTTCATTGATGCCAAAGGAAATCCCTTGAAACAAGAGGCGTTCGCCATACGATTTGGAGATGTCTTCGACCGAAAGGTAATTCATAAAAACCCTTTGCTGCAAAATAAGCGGTTTTTGGGGAGTTCCCACAAAATATGTTTTATTATTAGGAAGCATCCACTATATTTGTCGCTAACAACCCAGCCCGCTATGAAATTTATGCGACTCTTATACATGGGCCTGATTGCCATCTCTTTGGCCTCTTGTGTTTCGCAGAAACGCTTGACCTACCTTCAGGAAGACCTTAGAAAATACCCTGAAGACAGCTTGGTTACTATCCGTAAGGTGCAGGACCCCTACCGTTTGCAAGTGAACGACCTTTTGAGTATCCGGGTGAAGGCCTTGGATGATGACTTAGTAAATATCTTCAATCCAGTGAGTGAAACCAATCCCAACGCCACTGGGGAACAACGTTTGTATTATGACGGTTTTAAAGTGGATACGCACGGTACTATCAGGATTCCAACTTTGGGTGAAGTGCCGGTGCTGGGATACACCTTGGAAGAAGTGCGTAAAGACATTGAAGCACGTTTGCTGAAAGATTACTTTAAGGAAGAAGCCAATATTTTTGTTACGGTAAAGCTGGCAGGGATCCGTTACACCATCAATGGGGAGATTAATAGACCAGGATCCAATATCATTTATCGAGACCAAGCTACGATTATGGAGGCTATTGGGAACAGTGGAGAAATTCCAATTACAGGCGATAAGACTGATGTGGTCATCATCCGGCAATACCCAATGGGCCAGAAAGTACACCACATCGATCTAACCACCATCGATGCGATGAACTCGCCCTACTATTACATACAACCCAACGATTTGATTTTAATCAATCCATTGCCACAAAAATCATTGGGTACAGGAACGACGGGATTGCAATCTTTTACCACGGTTTTAAGCATAGTGTCAGCGCTAGCAACAATTTCACTACTAATTACGAGATTATAAATGAGCGAGGAATTTGATTTAAGTGAGGTACATTCCAATTTTGATTTAAAAGGGTTTCTTTTTAAATTAATTAGTTATTGGCCTTGGTTTTTGATTTCCTTGGCTATAGGGTTTAGTATCGCTTACTACGTCAATGTGCGAAAGTTGCCTATTTATCAAATCCAAAATTTGATTTCGATTAAGGACGATCAAAACCCCTTTTTTACTTCCAATACAAGTTTAACATTTAACTGGGGAGGGACCACCGATAAGGTAAATACCTCCATCATTACCTTAAGGTCGCGGTCGCACAACGAAAAAATAGTGAATCGCCTCCAGTTTTATATAGATTTGAAGAAAAACGGTGAATACCAGCAAGTGGATGCTTATGGTAAAACTCCTTTTCACATTCAGGTAGATACTACCCATCCTCAACTATTAAATACCCAGTTTAAGCTGGAGTTCTTGGACTCGGTTCATTTTCGTATTTCTGCGGTATTTGAAAACAGTCAAAACAAACGGTTTCAATATTTCAATTCCTCAAAAGAGAAAGTCATCCAGTATATTGAAGCACAGGAATTTTCTGAAGAGTCTCAGTTAGGGGAGGCCATAGCTACTCCGTTTTTAAACATCATCCTATATC
>DJVA01000040.1 GCA_002440705.1 Flavobacteriaceae bacterium UBA6268
CGTTTCAATATCCCGTGGAAATCCCTGGGGTCACTGTAACGAATTTCATAAAAACAGCCATTAATGAAACCCGTAAGTCCAAAGGGCTTGAAGACATGCCAGCCAGTGACATGTTGAAGATGATTAAGGAAAAAGCCGATTTGCTGGAGATTGATCGCAAATTCCTTTCCCGCTCCCTCAATGAGGGGTTTTCGGGGGGTGAAAAAAAGCGCAACGAAATTTTCCAGATGGCTATGATGGAACCCAAATTGGCCATTTTGGACGAGACCGATTCGGGATTGGATATCGATGCCCTTAAAATAGTGGCTAACGGGGTCAACAAGTTGCGTGGCCCTGAAAATTCGGTTATCGTAATTACCCACTATCAAAGGCTGTTGGATTACATTGTACCCGATTTCGTGCATGTTTTGATGGACGGTAAGATCGTTAAATCTGGCACTAAGGAACTCGCCTACGAATTGGAAGAAAAAGGATACGATTGGATCAAAGAAGAAGTGAAAGCATGAGTCTGAAAGAGAAACTTATATCATCTTACCTAGCTTTCGAAGATTACTTGGACCATGACTCTCCCATCCACGATCTGCGCAACCATGCCATAAAGATCTTCGAGAACAATGGCTTCCCTTCCAAAAAAGAAGAGGCTTGGAAATATACCTCCCTCAATGCATTGTTGAAAGAGGATTACAGCATTTTTCCAAAAAAGGAATCCGGCATCGATTTTAAGGACGTCAAACGTTTTTTTCTTCATGAAATTGACACCTACAAAATTGTATTTGTTGATGGCGTTTACAGTTCTTTCCTATCCGCTACCACACACGATGGAATGGACATATGCCTACTTTCAGCAGCTTTAAGCAAGGATAAATACAAACCTGTTATTGAGAACTATTTCAATAAAGTTGCCAAAGAGGAAAGCCTAACCTCCCTCAATACAGCATTTGCAAAAGAAGGAGCTTACATTTATATCCCGCAGCACAAAGAGGTGGAGAAGCCTGTTGAAATCATTAATTTTTACACGGGTTCAGAAGCGGCCTTGATGCTACAACCTCGAAATTTAATTATTGTAGGCGAAAATGCCCACATTCAAATCATTGAGCGTCACCAAAGTTTGTCGGAAAATCCAGTGCTCACCAATGCTGTGACCGAAATTTTTGCCGAAAAAAGAGCCTATTTGGATTATTATAAAATCCAGAACGATTTACCGACGGCCTCCCTCATCGATTCGACCTACATCAAACAAGAACGGGACAGTGTGTGCAGCATGCATACCTTTTCCTTCGGGAGCAAATTGATTCGCAACAACCTCAATTTTTATCAACAGGGAGAACATTGCAATTCCATTATGAAAGGGGTTACTATTTTGGAAGACAAGCAACATGTGGATCACAATACCCTAGTGCTTCATAAAGCCCCAAACTGTGAGAGCCATCAAGACTATAAGGGCATCTACGACGATCAATCTACCGGGGTTTTCAACGGTAAGATTTATGTTGAAAAGGACGCCCAGAAACTGGATGCATTTCAACAGAACAACAACATCCTTATCAGTGACAAGGCCACCATCAATTCCAAACCCCAATTGGAGATTTTCGCCGACGACGTAAAATGTTCCCATGGCTGTACCATTGGTCAATTGGATGAAGAAGCGTTATTTTACCTGCGAAGCAGGGGAATTGGGTCCAAGGAAGCTCGCGCACTATTGATGTATGCCTTTGCCAATAATGTTTTGGAAAGCGTAAAAATTCCCGAATTGAAAAAACGAATCAACAAGCTTATTGCCAAAAAGATTGGGGTGAGCCTTGGATTCGATTTATAATAGCTTCTGAAAACTGTAGGCTTTGGCTTTCGATATTCAAAAAATACGAGACAATTTCCCCATTCTTAAACGGCAAGTCAATGGTTTTCCTCTAGTATATTTGGACAACGCGGCAACTTCCCAAAAACCTAAGGCTGTCATCGATTGTTTGGTGAACTATTATTCCCAGTACAACGCCAACATCCACCGGGGAGTACATACCCTATCCCAAGAAGCGACCGATGCTTACGAGCAAGCCCGCCGCAAAGTTCAAAACCATTTTAGCATCGCATATCCGGAAACGGTGATTTTTACCTCAGGAACTACCCATGGCATCAACTTGGTTGCACATGGCTTTACGACTTTACTAAAGAAAGGGGAAGAAGTTCTAGTTTCGGCCATGGAACACCATTCCAACATCGTTCCCTGGCAAATGCTGTGTGAAAAAACAGGCGCCAAACTGAAAGTAATTCCTATGAACGAACAGGGCGAATTGCGCATGGAAGTCTATTCAGAACTACTTTCCAGCAAAACGCGATTGGTCTTCGTAAATCATGTATCCAATGCCTTGGGCACCATTAATCCTATTGAAACCATCATTCAAAAAGCCCATCAGGTAGGGGCTGCGGTGTTGGTGGACGGTGCACAGGCCTGTGCCCACATGAAACCCAATTTAAAACTATTGGATGTAGATTTCTATGTAACATCTGCACATAAAATGTGCGGCCCCACGGGTGTGGGAATGCTCTATGGTAAAAAAGAGTGGTTGGAAAAACTCCCTCCTTTCCAAGGCGGCGGGGAAATGATTAAGGAAGTAACTTTTGAAAAAACTACCTATGCCGAGTTGCCTCATAAATTTGAAGCAGGCACTCCCAATATTGCAGGCGGTATCTGTTTTGGAGCAGCATTGGATTATCTCAACCACATAGGTTTTGATGCAATTACAGCCTACGAAACCGAACTTTTGGCATACGCCACACAGCAACTCCAATCCATTGAAGGGCTAAAAATCTTTGGCACGGCACCCCAAAAAACTTCGGTAATTTCTTTCAATCTGGAAGGCATTCACCCCTACGATGTGGGTACCATCCTCGACAAAATGGGAATCGCCGTTAGAACCGGACATCATTGTGCCCAACCAATCATGGATTTCTACCACATCCCGGGAACTGTTCGTGCCTCCTTTGCGTTCTACAATACCAAAGAGGAGGTGGACCGATTGATTTCAGCGGTAAAAAAAGCCCAAAAAATGTTGCGTTAACAGATTTTTAAAAGCTTAGGACCAAGAATTGTGGTATCTTAGAATCAAGAAACCATCAGATATATGAAAACAGTAATCACTCTTTGTTGCGCAATCCTGTTGTTGGCAGGTTGCGATGAAACCAAACAAGTAATCGATGCCGCAGGCAATGTGCAATTGTCCGGTAAATACAATGTAACCGAAATAGGGGGATCGGCTGTTTCAGAAAATGTTCCACACATCATTTTTACGGCTTTGGACAAAGGCATCAAAGGCAATACGGGCTGCAACAGTTTCTTCGGAAAATATACCTTGGACTTATATGCGTTGTCATTCTCCGAAATCGCATCCACCGAGATGGCTTGCGACCAACCCATCATGGATGTTGAAAATGCTTTTCTGAACGCACTCAACCAAACTGGTTCGTACGCCCTGCAGAATGGCATCCTTACACTGTATTCAAAAACAGACCGTAGCGTATTGCTTACTGCTTCTAAAGAACAAACAGGAAATTGATATGACCATTAAAACCATACAAGACGAACTTATTGATGAATTTTCTTTTTTCGAGGACTGGACTGATAAATACGAACACCTCATTGAATTGGGAAAATCCCTCCCATTGATCGCTCCTTCGCTAAAAACCGACGACAGGCTTATCAAGGGATGTCAAAGCAAAGTATGGCTCCATGCTGCACTTGAAAACGACAAGGTCGTTTTTACCTCAGACAGTGATGCGATCATCACCAAGGGAATCATCGCGGTATTAATCCGTGTTTTTTCCAACCAAACTCCCGAAGCAATCATTGAGGCAGATAGTTCCTTTATTGATAAAATAGGGCTGAAGGAGCATCTTAGCCCTACTCGGGCCAACGGCTTGGTTTCGATGCTCAAACAAATGAAATTGTATGCCATTGCATTTCAATCGCAACTAAAAACGACCTGAATGAACACTGCTGAAATAGATACTACCGAATTGGGCGAAAAAATCGTAAAAGTACTTAAGACCATTTACGACCCGGAAATCCCGGTGGACATCTACGAATTGGGACTCATTTACGATGTATTCGTAAATGAAGACCACGAAGTAAAAATTTTGATGACCCTTACAACTCCCAACTGCCCAGTAGCAGAGTCCCTGCCCATGGAAGTAGAGGAAAAGGTGAAGAGCATCCAAATGGTGAAAGATGCCGAGGTAGAGATTACCTTCGATCCCCCATGGAGCCAAGACCTAATGAGCGAAGAGGCCAAACTAGAATTGGGAATGCTGTAATGGACAAACCCATTGTAAATAGGGTTGCAAAAAGCAATTTGATTACTTTCGACTTGGAAGTTTTTTATCCCAAAGGAGAACGGAAGGTAGTCGATATTTCTCAATGGCTTTGGGAAGGTATGGTCCTGAAGGAAAAGGAATTCCGCAATGCTGTTGCGCTGTGGGATACCACGCCTTATCAAAACACCTTTGTTGCCCTGCAGTGCAATGCCGATGCTATTGTCCCTGCTTGGGCTTTCATGTTGGTTACCACAAAGCTATCCGAAATCGCAACCAAAGTGGTTGTTGGAACACTTGAGAATCTTGAAAACGTACTTTACACCGAACTGATTCACAGCATGGATTTTACCCCTTTTCAGGATAAACCCATCATCATTAAGGGATGCTCAAACAAACCCATCCCGCAGAATGCTTACACCTTATTGGTCCAAAAACTGCGCCCTGTCGCTAAAAGCATCTCTTACGGGGAAGCTTGTTCCTCCGTACCATTATTCAAAAAATAATTTTACCCCTCCTTCCTAATTTTATAGTCCTTTTAACATTAGAAATTAAGGAAAGCGTAATTTTGCGGAAAATTTTAAAAAACACTTTCAATGAAAAAAGTTTTGATTTTTATGTTCATGGTAGTTTTAACGGCTACTGCTTTTGCCCAAGATGAAGCAACTACCGAAGAGGGCCCAAAGGATGGCTGGAGCAAGGAAGGAAACATTTCGCTCCTTTTCAGCCAAGCTGCTTTTAATAATGATTGGACCGGTGGTGGAACCTCAAATTATGCCGCCAATTTAAACCTTTCCTATACTGCGAATTACAAAAGTGGGGACTGGAGCTGGGATAACCGTTTGCTGGTAGATTATGGAATCAGCAAAACCAAAGACCAAGAATTCGACCGAAAGACCAGCGATCGATTTGAAATCAATTCGATTCTCGGAAAACAAATCTCAGAAAGCCATTGGTATTATTCCTACTTCCTGAATTTTAAAACACAAATGACGTCTGGATATGTTTATGGAACCGATACCGATGGTAGCGAAACCCGTACCGAAGCAACCAAAATTTTTTCTCCCGCCTACCTACAAACCGGACCGGGGATGCTTTGGAAGAAAAACGATAACCTATTCGTGAACATTTCTCCTGCTACGGCAAAACTTATTTTTGTGAGTGGTGATTTTACAAATGTGGGGAGCAGCCAAGCAGCAATCGATGCCTTTAACAATGCAGGTGGGTATTTTGGGGTTGAAGCCAATGAAACTACCCGCTTTGAGTTTGGCGCTTCGTTGAATGCCTATGCCAAATTCAACTTAATGGAAAATATCTCGTTCGAAAACATTTTGAATCTTTACAGCAATTACTTAGACGAGCCCCAAAATGTGGATGTAGACTATACAGCAAATATTGTGATGTCCGTAAACAAATGGATTACTGCCAATGTAGCCTTCCAAGCTATTTACGATGACAACGCCGTGAAAGCCTTTCAAATTAGGGAAGGTTTGGGCATTGGACTTACTTACGGGTTTTAGGACCCTTTCCTCATATCAAAAAGCTCGGTTGAGAAATCAGTCGGGCTTTTTTTATGGCTCCTCATGGTAGATTTCGGGATACAGAAAGTTGTTGTAGGGAAAACGGGTAATGTGGATTTTCCGTACTTTTTCATAGACCATTTTCCGGAAATTCTCTAGATTTTCCTTGTTTACCGCTGAAATAAAAATCGAATCACCATGGGTTCGTGCCATCCACGTGTCTTCCCATTCTTGGATGGAAAAATGAGCTTCGGTCCTTTCAGTAACCAAATCGTCCTCAGCAATGGTTTCGGGGTGGTAGGCATCAATTTTATTGAACACCATCAAAGTAGGCTTATTCCTGCTCTTAATTTCATCCAAGATTTGATTAACGGACTCAATATGGTCCTCAAAAGAAGGATGCGAAATATCCACCACATGCAAGAGTAGGTCTGCTTCACGCACTTCATCCAAAGTACTCTTAAACGATTCGACCAACTGTGTGGGTAACTTTCGAATAAATCCCACGGTATCACTCAACAAAAAGGGAAGATTCCCGATTACGACCTTCCGTACGGTAGTGTCCAAGGTGGCAAAAAGCTTGTTTTCGGCAAATACCTCACTTTTGCTAATGACGTTCATTAAAGTCGATTTACCCACGTTGGTATACCCCACCAGTGCTACCCGTACCAAGGACCCACGGTTGCCGCGTTGCACCGCCATTTGTTTGTCGATACTTTCCAGTTTTTTTTTCAAAAGCGCAATGCGATCCCGAACAATCCTTCGGTCGGTCTCAATCTCGGTTTCCCCGGGTCCGCGCATCCCAATACCCCCCCGTTGCCTTTCCAGGTGCGTCCACATTCCTGCCAAGCGAGGCAGCAAGTATTCGTACTGGGCCAATTCTACCTGGGTGCGAGCATAGCTGGTCGTAGCCCTTTGTGCAAAAATATCCAAGATCAAATTGGTTCGGTCTATGATTTTGCAGCGTAGAATTTTCTCAATGTTTTTTTGCTGCGCTGGAGAGAGTTCGTCGTCAAAAATAGCAGTGCCCACTTCATTATCCTGAACAAATGCAAGAACCTCTTCCATTTTCCCAGTTCCGATAAATGTTTTGGGATTGGGCATTTCGAGCTTTTGGGTAAAACGCTTCAAAACTTCACCACCAGCCGTGTAGGCCAAAAACTCCAATTCGTCCAAATATTCCTTGGACTTATCCTCATTCTGTAACTTGGTGATCAACCCTATGAGAATGACCCGTTCATAATCATGTTCTTTCTTTTCTAGCATTTTTCTGGATATTAAAACAAAGGTACAAAACTGTTTTGTGGGGTTTTTTGTAATTTCCCCCAAATTAAAAAGGATGGCCCAAGAAAACGCCAACGCTAATAACCTTTTCACGATTGCCTTTTACAATCTGGAAAACCTTTTTGATACCGAAAACGACCCGCTCACCCTTGATGACGATTTTACGCAAGATGCTCCAAAAAAGTGGACAACGCAACGGCTACAAAAAAAAATCAAGAAACTGTCAAGGGTCATTTCCAACATTGGCTATAAAGAAACCGGGCACCCACCAGTCCTAATTGGGGTTGCCGAAGTGGAAAACAGCTTCGTACTGGACTTATTGACCCAATCCAAATTCCTGAAAGACAAAAATTATGGATATGTACATTTCGACTCGCCCGATGAAAGAGGCATTGACAATGCCCTGTTATACCGTAAAGATTATTTTAAGGTCGTTAAAAAGCAGGTCCATGAACTCCTGGTAACGAACGAACTTGGGGAAAGGGATTACACACGGGACATCCTGCATGTAGAGGGAATCCTTTATGGACAACCCTTGCACTTATTGGTAAACCATTGGCCTTCGCGCAGAATGGGGACTGAAGAAACGGCTTTCAAGCGCATCATTGCCGCAGAAAAGAATCTTGAAATTATTGAGCGCGTTCTTGATAAGAATCCTGAAGCTCGCTGTGTTGTGATGGGCGACTTCAATGACAACCCACAAAGTAAAAGTGTTCAAATACTTACCGATACCCTTTTATACAACCCCATGGAGGTGTTGCTTTCTTTGCAAGATGGTAGTTTAAGCCATGATGATGAATGGCTTCTTTTTGATCAAATCATGTTTAGTCCCATTTTTTTGAAAGGGCATGAAAACCCTTTTCGATTTCAACAGGCCCAGATTTACAAACCGCCATCCATCCAAGAGTATAAAGGGCGCTATAAAGGGCTTCCGTTTAGGACGTATGTTGGTAAAAAATATTTGGGCGGGTATAGCGATCATTTTCCTGTATTTACCACATTTTCAATAAGTTCAACTTCATTTTGATCGTGGGTATAAATCAGAAAATTCTTTCATGTGCCCTAAATCCCAAAGATGCATTTCCTGTTAAGGCTTTTTTAGTTACTTTAGTTGAAAATAACCACCAATTCTTTTCTAAAATGATTGCATGTACACCTTCGTCTGTATCCATTCCTGCTTGGCTTAAAAAAAGTTATATCATCGCAGGGACTTTGGTACTTATTAGTCTTGGCAATATTTGGGGACAAGGCCCAGGATCGCTTTTTGTAGATGCCGGCCCCGATGTGGTAATTGATTGTTCTTCTGGAAATGGATGTGCCAATTTAACGGCTAATTTCCTGCAAACATTCAACCCTTCCACCAACTTATATTCTATCGCTTCAATCCCTTACAATCCGCCCTTTCCATTTAATGGTTTGGCAAACTCATTAAATCCAAATATTGACGATGCTTGGTCTGATGTTGAAACCCTACCATTCGATTTTTGCTATTTTGAAAACATTGATACAGAATTCCAGATTGGTTCCAACGGTGTCATTCGCTTTGATGTGGACCCCAACGATACAGGCTCTGGCAGTAATGGATGGGACTTTGATGAGGACCTCCCAAACAATTCAAATCCTACACTTGGGGAAGCGAATGTGTTTACACCAGGCCATGACATTGATCCTTCTGTTTCCACTACCGAGGAAATTGGATACGAAGTTTTAGGGACTTTCCCCAATCGTGTATTGGTGGTTGCATACTATGAAGTACCCATGTTCTCCGGTGCTTGTAACAACTTATTGGCAACCCAAATGGTGGTATTTTACGAATTTTCAAACGTAGTGGAAATTTATATGCAGGATAAACCCGTTTGTCCAACTTGGAATGACGGGAATGCTGCTTTGGGGATTCAAAACAACGATGGAAATATAGCGTATGTTCCTCCAGGAAGGAACACCTCCGATTCTCCATGGACTACCAACGATGAAGCTTGGAGTTTTTCGCCAGCAGGCGATCCCACCTATGTGTTTGAATGGTTAGACAGTGGAGGGGCAGTAATTGGTACCAACCCCAACATTGAAGTTTGCCCTACCGATATAGCCGTTTACACAGCTAGGGTAACCTACACCAATTGCAATGGCGAGGTGGTTGTGCTTACCGATGATGTTGAAGTAACCCCTACAGGAGGTAGCTTTGGAGTAGATTTGGGAGGAGACCAGGCCCTTTGTGATACCGCCTCTTACGACATCACCGCCGAAGTGGATGGTATCGATCCTGCTGATGCCACGTATTTGTGGAGTACGGGCGAAACCACGCAAACCATAACCGTTACTACTACCGATGTTTATAGCGTGGATGTGACTGCTAACGGATGTACCGTTTCACAAAGTGTTGCCATTACGTTCTTGATTAGTCCAAACTGTACGGTGGCAGCCGATTGTGAGGGAGTGGATTTTAATGAAGATTTTGGTACTGGAACCGGCCGGGTCTGTGACCTTGGTGGAGCCACAACTACCTACATTTGTAATACTGCCACACAAGTGGAAGATGGGGAGTATACCATTTCCAACACTTCTACAGGATTGAATTCTGGTTGGCACATGGGGATGGAAGACCACACCGAAGGGGACGTAGATGGGCGCATGTTGTTTGTAAATGCAGATTTCAACCCCGGAGAGTTTTATAGAAACACCATCACCCTTAGTGAAAACACTGATTATACCTTCAGTGCTTGGATTACGACCGTGTATGATACCGATACCAATATCTGCGGTGGAAATAGCATTCCATCTAACGTAATTTTCAGGATTGAAGACCCTTCCAATAATTTGATCGAGGAAACCAATACCGGAGATATTCCCAACGGGCCAGATCCCAATTGGCAGCAATTCTTTATCAATTTCAACACCGGAACCAATACCGATGTCCAATTGGTGCTTATCAATAATTCTATTGGAGGGTGTGGCAATGACCTTGCTTTGGATGACATCACCCTGTCGTACCAAAACCCCGAACCCCAAATCGTAACTCCAGCCGATCTTTCAGCCTGCGACGATACCGGAACAGGCATCGGAACTTTCGACTTGGACAGCCAGATCCCGACCATTTTGGATGGCCAAGACCCGGCTCTTTTCAATACCTCATTTCACTTAAGCCAATTGGAGGCCGAGGCCAACACAAACCCCCTTAGCAATACAGCTGCTTACAATAATACCAACAATCCCGAAAGTATTTTTGTAAGGGTTGAGAAAGTTTCGGATGAAGATTGCTTCAGTGTCGTGAGTTTCGAACTTACGGTTGAGGCCCTAATCGATTTCGAAATCCAATTACCTGTTTCCACGGTATTATGTGAAAATGATCCATTCCCTACCTTGGATGCCACACCTCAAAATTCCAACATCGACCTAACCCAAGTTACTTACGAATGGGTAGATGGCGGTGGAACGGTAGTTGGTTCGGAAGCTACTTATACCCCAATTGCAGCAGGAACCTATACTGTAACGGTTACTTTAGCCCCTTGCAATGAGGAAGTCCATACTTCGGAAGTGGTTGTACAAACACCCCCAACCCTCAACTTGGGTGCCGATCAAATTATCTGTGATGGAGGCCAATACACCATCACTCCTTCTATACAAGGAGATACTCAGGGGATTACCTATTTGTGGAGTACAGGCGACACAACGCCCACCATTACCGTAAATACTTCTGGCGATTATAGTCTGGAAATTACCGTGGGCCCTTGTGTGGTTTCTGATAGCATTGCCATTTCAATTGCAGAACTTCCTTCAATTGATCTCGGCGAGGATTTTGAATCTTGCTTCGATCAAAATACGGTTTTGGATGCTTCACCGTCCAATTATGACCCCACTTTAGCATCTTACGAATGGAGTCTTGATGGCACTGTGATTCCAGAAGAAACCGATCCATTACTTTTTGTGGAACAAGGAGGAATTTACAGTGTGGTGGTAACTGTTGAAAATTGTGCTTCGGAAGACAGCGTTACCATTACCCCTCGTGAAGACTTAGTAGTAACCGTAGACGAGGATTTCAAAACATGCCCAGATGAAGCTAGGATATTAACTGCCACTACTAGTGAAACCGATGTAGCGTACCAATGGTATTTAAATGGTGAAATCATTACTGGTGCCACTAGCAGCACCTTCGAATTTAGCATCCCTGCCCATACCCTGGGCGAACAGGTTTACTCCGTTGTCATTTCAGTGGGGGATTGCACCGGGGAAGATAGCGTGAGCGTGATTTTGTACGACGTAGGCCAATGTGTCATCTCGGAGGGACTCTCCCCAAATGGAGATGGTTATAACGACTGTTTGGATCTCGAGTTTATTGCCGATAGAACCGGAAGTTTTTCACTAGAGGTCTTTAATCGATATGGTATGAGTGTATATAGCAATGACAACTATGTAAATGAATTCTGTGGTGTAAGTGATGATGGCAATGAGCTTCCTACCGGAACATATTTCTATGTCATGAAGTTTAAAACTCCCGATCCCGTATATGGTTCTTTGAAAACCGGATGGGTCTACCTCAACAAAGAAGCTAACTAATAAAGCGCTAACGCAACGAACAAAGAAAAAAAGTATTAGATGATGAAAACTTTGAAAATAATCATACTACTGGTCGGTTTGCTGAGCCTCTCTTCGGTGTCGGCCCAACAAGACCCTCAGTACACGCAATACATGTACAACATGAATGTGGTAAACCCTG
The DNA here is from genome assembly GCA_002440705.1 of Flavobacteriaceae bacterium UBA6268. GTDB lineage: Bacteria > Bacteroidota > Bacteroidia > Flavobacteriales > Flavobacteriaceae > DJVA01. The sequence continues at coordinate 11,821 of DJVA01000040.1, forward strand.
CCTATGCCGGGATAAAGGAAACCCTTTCGTTAACGGCCTTATACCGTAAGCAGTGGAGCGGACTCGAAGGTGCTCCCGAAACCTTTACCTTTTCGGGACATAGCCCAATTAATGATAAAATTGGTTTAGGACTATCTGCCATTAAGGATGAATTGGGGCCCGTTCAGGAAACCAACGTGTATGTCGATTTCTCCTACACCCTCCAAGTAAGTGAAACCTTGAAACTGGCTCTCGGACTGAAAGCTGGAGCCACGTTTCACGATGTGGGCCTAACCGATCTGGAATTGCAGGATCCCAACGATCCCTTCTTTTCTAAGGACATCAACAACACCTATCCCAATATTGGAGCGGGAGCCTTCTTCTATGGAGATAATTTTTACCTTGGCTTGTCGGTTCCAAATTTCCTTACCTCTGTACACTTGGACGAAAATGGGTTGAAGTACGGAAGCGAAGTCAACCATTATTTTGCCACCGCAGGGTATGTGTTTCAAGTATCTGAAAATGCAAAGCTGAAGCCTTCGGTCATGGCAAAATCGGCCTTTGATGCTCCGTTATCATTCGATGCCAACCTCAATGCCTTATTTTACGAAAAATTTGAAATTGGGGTTTCTTACCGCCTGGAAGACTCCTTCAGTGGTTTGGTAGGATTTCAAGCTACCCCTTATTTGCGCATAGGATATGCTTACGATCATATTATCAGTGAATTAGATGCCGTGGCAAGTGCATCCCATGAGGTCATTTTAACGTTCGACCTTGTATTCAAGAATAAGGCACTTCGTTCTCCACGTTACTTCTAATGGTTAATTTTAAAATAACTGAAATGAAAAAAATAGTTACCTATCTCTTCATAATGACCGTCAGCCTTACGGTTGCCCAAAATAAGGATACCAAAAAAGCAGACGATCTCTATCATAATCTTGCATTTACTGATGCGGCCGATGCTTACCAAAATCTTTTGAAAAAAGGCAAAGGGAGTCGTTATGTTTTTGAACGACTGGCCAAC
>DJVA01000042.1 GCA_002440705.1 Flavobacteriaceae bacterium UBA6268
ATACCGAAGCCTTTGAACTCTGGAAACAGTTTGTTCCCGAAAACCGTATTTTGAATGGCAACAAAAAAGATAATTTCTGGGAAATGGGAGAACAGGGTCCTTGCGGACCCTGTAGCGAAATCCACGTGGATATCCGCTCTGCGGAAGAAAAAAAGCGCATTCCCGGAAAGGATCTGGTAAACCAAGACCATCCCCAAGTGGTGGAAATATGGAATTTGGTCTTCATGCAGTTCAACAGAAAGGCCGACGGTAGTCTTGAAAAACTCCCAGCACAGCACGTAGATACGGGAATGGGCTTTGAGCGCTTGTGTATGGTGCTTCAAGGAAAACAAAGCAATTACGATACCGATGTTTTTACGCCTCTGATCAAGGAATTGGAAACCATTACCCATCATGCCTACGGAAGGGACCAAAAAGTGGATGTGGCCATACGGGTCATAGCCGATCACGTTCGTGCTGTAGCGTTTTCCATTGCCGATGGACAGTTGCCCAGCAACTCTGGGGCTGGTTATGTAATCCGTCGTATTTTACGTCGGGCCATCCGTTATGGCTTCACCTTTTTAAACCTTAAGGAACCCTTCATCTATAAACTCACCCCTACTTTGGTAAAAATGATGGGTAAGGCCTTTCCTGAATTGGTCTCGGAGCAAAACCTCATCACCAACGTTATCAGGGAAGAGGAAGCTTCTTTCCTTCGTACCCTGGACCAAGGTTTGGTATTGCTGGAAAACATCATCCGCTCAGAAAGGGGCCATACCCTATCTGGATCTAAGGCTTTTGAATTGTACGACACTTATGGTTTCCCAAAGGACCTTACTGCACTGATCCTAAGAGAACGAGGCATGGCTTTGGATGAAGTAGGGTTTGAGGCCCAATTGCAGCTTCAAAAAGATCGTTCCAGAGCTGCGACCAAAGTTGAAACAGGAGATTGGGTAGTGTTGCATGAAGACGAGGAAGAAGAATTTGTAGGTTACGATACCTTGGAGACCCAGGTTAAGATTGCGAAATACCGAAGGGTGGAAACCCAAAAGGAGGGCGAACTTTACCAATTGGTATTCAATCTTACACCCTTTTATCCTGAAGGGGGCGGACAGGTAGGTGATAAAGGCTATTTGGAAGCGTCCAATGGGGAAGTGGTTTACATTATCGATACGAAAAAGGAAAACAACCTTATTGTTCATTTTGCCAAAAACCTTCCCCGCCATCCCGAGCAAACTTTCAAGGCGGTGGTAGATGGCAAACAGCGCAGCCGGACGGCTTCCAACCATACGGCAACCCATTTATTGCACCAAGCCCTTCGGCATGTGCTAGGGGAGCATGTAGCTCAAAAGGGGTCTATGGTACACAGCCGTAACTTGCGTTTCGATTTTTCCCACTTCAGCAAAATGACCGATGAGGAGTTGCAAAAAGTGGAAGATTTTGTGAATGCCCGAATTCGTGAAGGGCTTGCCCTGGAAGAACAGCGAAACATTCCCTACCAAGTGGCCATAGACGAGGGAGCCATTGCTTTGTTTGGTGAAAAGTACGGGGATGCCGTGCGTACCATCCGATTTGGAAAGTCGATGGAGCTTTGCGGAGGAACGCATGTACCCAATACCCACGACGTATGGCACTTTATTATTACTTCGGAAAGTGCCGTGGCCTCAGGAATAAGAAGGATTGAAGCCATTACCGGTGATGCGGCCAAGCGTTATTTTGAAGATAGGGCCGAAACCTACAAAAAAGTCCAGAAATTATTGAACAACACGGCCGATCCGGTAAGTTCTATTGAAAAATTACAAGAAGAGTACAACGACCTTCAAAAACAAATCCAACAATTGCTTAAGGATAAAGCCCAAAATCTGAAAGGCGACCTAAAGTCTGAACTGAAAACCGTAAATGGCATCCATTTTCTGGCGAAGGAAGTCGATTTGGATGCTGCGGGCATGAAAGACTTGGCTTTTGAATTGGGCGGTGAGGTTGATGGCCTCTTTCTTTTATTGGGGGGCGCTTCGGACGGCAAAGCATTGCTTGCTTGTTATATTTCCAAGGATTTGGTAGCTGATAAGGGCTTGAATGCCGGACAGATTGTTAGGGAATTGGGACAGTACATCCAAGGGGGTGGGGGTGGTCAACCATTTTTTGCCACAGCCGGTGGAAAAAACCCAGCGGGCATTGCCGAAGCCTTGAAGGCGGCTGAAGCCTATGTGGGTTGAGATGAAACTACAGACACACATACCACTTTCCGCTAAAGAACCCACTATCGATTACCAGTCGCAACTTTTATTGATGGGCTCCTGTTTTACTGAAAATATAGGCACCAAGTTGTCGTACGATCAATTTCGGAATCTGCAAAATCCCTTTGGGGTCATCTTCAACCCAATTTCTTTAGAGCGGTTAGTGCTTCGCGCCATTCGGGAAGATGTTTTTACGGAAAAGGATGTTTTTGAGTACGGAGGCCTATGGCATTGCTTTGAGGTCCATTCCTCATTGTCGGCCCTCACCCAAGAAAAAATCTTGGGGCAATTGAATCTTCAGCTTCAGGTTTTAAGAAAGTCATTACTGGAAGCATCGCACCTTATTTTCACCCTTGGTACAGCTTGGGTATATCGGCACAAGGAAACCGATTTGGTGGTAGCCAATTGCCATAAAGTTCCCCAATTGCAGTTTTCCAAAGCGTTGCTTTCCATCGAAAGTATACAGAATAGCTTGCGGCAAATGGTTTCCGCGATTTTTGATGGAAACCCCAAGGCCACGATGATTATAACGGTCTCTCCTGTACGGCATCTTAAGGATGGTTTTGTTGGGAACACTCAAAGCAAGGCACAATTGATAGCCGCATTGCATCCCTTGGTTTCATCCAGAAAGCAGGTGCATTATTTCCCATCTTACGAGTTGTTGCTAGACGAGTTACGCGATTATCGTTTTTATGCCGAGGACCTGCTTCATCCCAACTCCTTGGCCATAGACTATCTCTGGGAAAAGTTTCAAAGTGTTTGGGTTGATCCAGAAACCGAGCCGCTGCGAAAGGAGGTGGACGGTATTCAAAAAGCACTTTGCCATAGACCATTGCAAACTTCGAGTAAGGAGTTTCAGGAATTTACGACCACTCTTCAAAATAGGATCGCCAACCTAAAAACACGTATGCCTTGGGCCAATTTTTAGCATAGGAAATCCAAACACATTTAAATTTCGTTATCTTTAAGTACAACTAAAAATATTACGTCATGAAAAAAAACATGGGGACCGCCGATAAAGCCGTCCGAATCCTTTTAGCCGTTGTGATTGCTATTTTATATTTCACAGGATACATTCCTGGAACCTTGGGATTGGTCTTATTAATCTTGGCAGGCATTTTTGTGCTGACCAGTTTGGTAAGCTTTTGTCCGTTGTATGCCCCCTTGGGCATCAACACCTGCAAGATGAAACAAAAATAATGAAAAGCGCCGAAAGGCGCTTTTTTGTTGGAATTCCATAGAATAGGGCAATTGCCTTATTGTCGTGCGTTGGGTTTTGGGACACCTTTGTAAACACAAAACCAAAATTTGACAATCATGAAAACCTTTCGAAAACTTTTAATTTTATCCTTTGTTTCTTTGGCCATTGCCTCCTGCAGCAAAAAAGATGATGATGGTGGGGATAACAATAATGTGGAAGTGGGCACCTTAACGGCAAAAGTGAATGGGGCTAATTTTTCTGGAAGTGTGGTAGCCATTGCAACTGAAACGACCGTGGCCGGCACTACTATTATTCGTTTGCAAGCTTCTGATGCTTCAGGAAAAGCCATTGTAATATTAATTAATGCCTACACGGGTGAAAATACCTACGAAATCTCAGATGCCAACACCATTGTAAATACGGCTTCCTATACCGAAACCAATATCAACAACCCAGCCAGTTCTCCTTCATGGGTGGCTCCTTTTAACAGCAGTGGAAAAGTGGGTGAAGTGACTATTTCGGAAAAAACCGCCACTACCATCAAGGGAACTTTCAATTTTGAAGGAAAAGAACAAAACGGTACTTCCATGAAAAGTATCACCGACGGAAAATTCAATTTGGAATTTCAATAATAGATTTATCCCATTGAACGAAAATCTCGAGTGTTGAGGTTTTTACGTGGAGCCGGGAGTGGAACAATTGTTTTGCTTCCGGTTTTTTATTTCCTTTTTTCTTTCACTCGAAACCCTCAACCCAATACCCAAATCATTATACGTCAATTGCCCTATTGAATTGCTTAGCATTGTTTTCCACCTTTGAATCAACCAATTAATGCATTCATTATGAAATCCAAAACACTCGTGCATTTGATCGCAACCTGCTTTGTTGCGACCACACTTTTGGCACAAAAAGCCGAACAACCCGACTGGAATTACAACGTTGGGGGTAAAATCAACGAAATGTTCCTTACCGAAGCCGGCACCCTGGTTGTGGCCAGTAACGACGGCTTGGTGGGCATCAAACCGGGCAGCAACGAACTGCTCTTCAACTTTAAGGATTATGGGAGGGTGAAACCCGAAGAGCTGCTCTTCATCCCTAACTCCCCTTACGTAATGGTGGCCCAAGGGGGCTTTATGTCGTCCAAGAAAACCGTTATCGACTTTGTATCGGGAAAAATCCTTTTCAGCAGTGAAGGGAACGGCTGGAAGCAAATTTTTACTGCAGCGCCTGCCATGCCCCAAAACAAACTCATTGTGAGCGGTTTGCAGAAAACAGGGGGTATTGCAGAAAACAACACCCCAAAAGTTGCAGTCTATGACCTGGGCACTGGAAAGGAAGATTATTCTTTTTACTTATTTCCTCCCGGAAAAACAACCATGAAAAGTTATTTGGTAACGGGAGAACCCTTGTTGTTGAAAAACAGTTTGCTCATTCCTACCAGCCAGGGCATCATTGCCAAGTCGCACTCAGGAGAAACTCTTTGGGAAAACAAAATCAAGAACGTGAATTGGATGGTGGCCGATGAGACCGAAACCGAAATTTATGCTTTTGAAAGCAATGCCAACAAAACCAACATGGAAATCTACAAGGTAGGCGCGAACGGACAAGAGTTGTGGCAGGATGCTGCCAAAGTAAAAGGACAGGTGGTGAACTTTGAAATCCTTCCCCAAGGATTGGCCGTGGTAAGCAATGTGGACAATTCGGGGAAATCGGGCATCATGAAATTGGCTTCCGGACGTTCCGAATCCAAGATAGGGTTCCTTAGTGCCCAAACCGGTGAGGACCTTTGGGAAAAGGCTCCAAAAACCAAAGGGTATGTGCAGCACTTTTACATCATGGACGATGGCATCCTCTTCGGAATTTATGAAGGGGGGATCAACAAAATTTCCTTTGATGGCAATACCCTTTTCAAAAAACCGCTTAAAACGGGTGAAAACATTTTAACCATGGCGCAAACCCCACAGGGATTAATCTACATTACATCAGAAGACGCCAACATTGTGAACTTAGAAACGGGGGATCAGGTATGGGACAAGCCTATGAAATATAAAAGGGCCGAATCGGTTATTTCTACCTACGATGCCCAAAATAACCGATACCTCATTAGTGCCGATGAACAGATCATGGCCGTAGATGCCAATTCTGGGATGGTTTCTGAGTTTGCCAAAACCGATTTTGACGAAAAGGAAAACCCTACAAGCATGCAAGTAAGGGATAACGGGATCTTTTTGGGCTCGGACCAAAACATGACCCTTATCGGTTTTGATGGAAAAGAAACCTATCACAACTATTACCGTTCTCCCGGGAAAAGTGCTTTGGCCATCATTGCGGGTGGAATCGTTGCTGTAGCCGCCACCACCATGGCTGCTTCCCATGCGTATGTGGCTGGGGCCAACCGTAATAATTTGGGGCAATACAATGAAATAGGCAAGGAGCACGATCGTGCCTCCAAGATGTTTTCTGCCATTGGAACGGCTTCGTTCGAGTTTATGGCACAACGCTTCAAAGCGACGGCTGCTACACAGAATGCCCAGTTTATTTTGACCAAGCTGGACGACGGAGTTGGGTTGGTAAAAGTGAACAAGGATAATGGGAACGTAGAAAAGGAAATCATCCTGAAAGATAAAAAACCAGAATACGAAGTGGATGACTTTGGAGGCATATTGTACTACAAAGCCAAAGACGATGTAATCTATGCGTATGATCTTAAAAAGTAATTAACTAGCCAAGTTAATCGAGTTTGTGTCAAGAGGAGTTTGCACAACTCACCCTAAACCCTGCCAAGTGCAGGGTTTTTTTTAGGGCATTTGCCCTATGGTATGGTTTCAATTTTTTTTGGTACTTTGTATGAACACTAAAAACCTTTTCAATTATGAAAACTCTTGTTCTATTTTTATGTGGTTTTTTGGCCGTTTTCACTTCCAACGCCCAAGTACCAACCCCAAGAACGACCAACGGATCCAGTTCTTCTTCTGGACTTACGTGGACCAAAGTGAACGATTATGATTACGTACTTCGTGAAAATGGCCGTGAACTTACCAATGTAAAGGATCTGAAGTATTTGAGTACGGATACCTTGGCTGTTCTGGATAAAACAACCCGAAACGTTTACTTGTTGAACGATTTTAAGAACGCTTACAGTGGGGCCAATGGTTCGGCCAGTTTGTTGGAACGCAATGTTGGTTCGGACTTTTATTTGACCAACCCCTATTCTTTTGTATTGTTTACCAACGATGAATACCTGTCTGGTCCATTTGTGAATATTGGGGGTAATTATGTGTACTATGTTGAAGAACGCGGTGCTACCTATTTTTTGAAGGACATCCGAAAATTTTCCAATTGGGGTGCAAAAACTGCGCAAAAATTGGACTATTCTCCCAACCAAGTATACTGGTGCAGTGTAGATGATGGATCGGGGTACCATGTGGTGGTTAAAGGAGCTTCCATAGATTATTCCAATGCCAAGACTGAAAAAAGAGGCAATGATTTGGTAGTAAAAATGAATGGTGTAGACACCTACCTTCTTCCAGGCTTTTATACCATGGCTTCCTACGTTTTCAAGCCAGCACAGTTGATGAACGGAAATTCGTCGGTAGTAGACAACTCCAATAGCTCGGGCTGTGTGGATGGCGATTGTAACAATGGTTGGGGCAAGTACCAATACGATAACGGCTACTACGATGGTTTCTGGAAAAACGGCAAGAAAGAAGGCTATGGGCTTTACAAATGGGATGGCATTGGCAAATACATTGGCAGTTGGAAAAATGACAACATGAACGGTTATGGGGTTTACATGGCCGAAAATGACGACAACATTGTGGGCGAGTATCAAAATGGACAACTTAATGGATTGGGTTATACCGTTACTGGTGAAAACTGGGAGCAAGGTGTTTTTTCTAATGGAAATTTAAGTACCCACCACGATTTTTATACAAACAATGTGGATACAGGCTGCACTGCGGGCGATTGCCAAAACAAATATGGCCGCTACAAATGGAGCAATGGGGATTCCTTTACAGGATTTTTCAAAAATGGAAAAATGTACATGGGGACCTATACTTTTTCTAATGGGGATAAATACTCTGGCATGTTTAATAGCAGTAACCAATTTGATGGAATGGGCCGATTCTTCTTCGTGGACGGGGCGTATTATGGTGGTGAATGGAGCAATGGAACCTACCACGGACGCGGTTATTTTCACAACAAGGATTATGAACAGCAAATCGGGGAATGGAGCAACGGCTCCCTAATAAAAAGCTTAAGATAGTCACAATCAATAAAATACGGCAGCTGCCGTATTTTTTTTGACCTAACTATTTGGCACTTTTGAGCACACTTAAAAACGACACATCATGAAAGTATCGAGATTATTACTATTGGCTTTATGGGTATTTGCGGCATTGCCTTCAAAAGCCCAATATAAAATAGATTGGGTCAATGCCCCTGCCAACCCCATTCCGGTGAGTCATACGAAAAACCACTTCAACCTTAAAGGCGATATAAAAAGTGAAGAATTAACGGGTACCTGGGGGTATACCGATGTTTTTGATGCTAATGGGAACCTTGTTGAGTTTTTGGATTTCACATTTGGAGACATCTCCTATGGGTATGATAGTAGGGGTCATTTAACCCAATCGACGTCCTATGACGCCACATTTGGGACCTACATTGAAACCTACCAAACCGATTCGCGCGGTTATGTTATTCAGTGGAAAAATAACGATGGTTCCCAAGGCAAGCGTTATGTTTATAACGGCAAGGGACTTTGGGAGGCTACCTACGACCTCAATACTGGGAAAATACTGGAGAAATACGAGTACGATGCAAAAAACAGGATTGTAAAAATAGAACGACATTCCGATGGGCTATCGACGACCACTTACACGTATGCCTATGAAGGAAGGTTCAACAAGGTTACTGTTACTACCACAGCTAAAGATGGAAAGACCAGTTCTTATACCGATTACTACGATGGTAAAGGAAACAACATGTATTCTTCTACAAATGTTACGTTTGTGTTCGACGACATGGGGAATTGGTATGAAAAGCGAAACCCAACAAGCGTCATCAGCACTAGAGTGCTTACCTATTTTAGTGGCAAAAAATCGGGGGGAGGAACTTCCAATGTAACCCCCAACAATCCAAATACTCCCAATTCCCCGAATACCCCAAGCACCCCATCGAATACCGATTGTGTGTCTGGCGACTGCTATAATGGTTGGGGCAAGAAAAATTTCAGTTATGGCTACTATGAAGGATTCTGGAAGAATGGCAAGCGTGAGGGATATGGTTTGTTTCAATGGACGGGCTCTGGAAAATACATTGGTTTTTGGGTGAATGACGAGCTGCACGGTTATGGTTGTTATTTGGGTAACGATAAAAACATGATTGGTGAATACCGTAACGGAAACATGACAGGACCGGGCTATACCCATGAACTCAAAACCGATAAATGGGTGTATGCCATCTTCAAGAGCTATTTGGTGGAAACCGAATATACCTTCTACACCAACAACGTAACTACTGGCTGTGTGGCGGGCGATTGCCAAAACAAATATGGGCGTTACAAATGGAGCAATGGGGATAGCTTTACCGGATTTTTCCGAAACGGCAACATGTGGATGGGTACCTATACGTTTGCTTCGGGCGATAAGTACGAGGGCTTTTTCAACAGTTCCAACCAATTCGACGGCGGGGGGCGGTTTTTCTTTAAGGACAATTCCTACTACGGCGGACAATGGCGTAACGGAAAACAAGAAGGACGCGGGTACTATCACGATAGCAGTTACAATCGGCAAATTGGAGAATGGAGCAATGGTGTGCTGATCAAACAATACAATTAATCTTTCAGAATGCAGCGAAAAACACGGTATGTCACCGTGTTTTTCTATTTTTAAGGTATAAAGGGGTTTATGAAGTATCGCATTGCCATAGGGTGTTTCTTGTTTTTTCAGGCTATTTGGGCGCAGAATCCCATTAGTATTGATAGTATTACCACGTATGCCGGTAGGAACTACTATACCCATCCAGATAGTGCCCAATACTATTTGCACAAGGGAATAGCATTGGCCGAGGCCCAAGGCGATTTCTATAAAAAAGGAATTTTTCTCAACAAGCTCATTACCCAGAAAACCCGTATTCGCGATTACGACAGTGCACGGTATTATTTTAAATACACTAAAACCTACTTGGAACAAAACCAGTTGGAGACCTTGTTCCCGGATGTGCATAGTGAAATTGCGGAGACCTATTTTTATATGGAGCGGTTGGATTCGGCGTTGTACCATTTCAAGATTTCGGATACGTTGTACCACCGATTGGGTGACAGCATCGGGGTATTGATTGCCAAGAATAACATGGCCAATGTGTACCAAATTCAGGGCAATTATAAAGAAGCCATCGTAAACATGCTGGAAGCAGCCAAGAATGTGGATACCACCCAATACCTCTACATCAAAGTAGAGATGTACCACAACATCGCCCAATTGTACCGGCAGGTTCATGAACCGGCCAAGGCTTCCCAATTTGCCACGCGCTCCTTGGAATTGGCCCTACAAAACCCCAATTATCCGCAGGACCTGGTAACCTCCTACGGCATTATGGCCCAATTGGCTACCGACCGAAGTGATTTTGGACAAGCAGCACATTACATAGACTTGGCCAAACAAACCATCCAAGTAAGGGGCTTGGACATCGTGAATTACAAAGTACTGGGTTCGGAGGCTTCCTTATTGGTGGCCCAAGGGGCATTTGAAAAGGCAATTCCGTTTATTCAAGATGCCTTGACCGTGGGAGCGGAACAGGGGTTGAGTGATTTTGAGATTTTTTCGTTGAAAAAAGACTTGGCGCTTTGTTTCTTTAAGTTGAATCGGCTTCAGGAAGCGCAAAACTTACTTTTGGAACTCTTGGACAGTGCCCAAAAAAATGGAAGGGTCGAAGACATGGCCATTTTGTACCAACAGCTTTCCGAAGTACATGAATTGCAAGGCAATACTGTGGCGGCCCTTTCAGATTTCAAAAAATACAACCAGTACAAGGATAGCGTGTTGGGTTTGCAGAAACAAGAAAGCATCAATGATGCCATTGTGCGTTATGAAACCGTTCTCAAGGAAAAGGCCCTGTTGGAAGCCCGTGCCAACCTGGCCGAAAAGGAGTTGGAGGTGGAGCGCAAAAACCTGCTCCTCTACGGCAGTTTGGGATTGTTGTTGGTGTTGGGATTGATTGGCTATTTAATTTACAACCAGCAACGTCTAAAAAACAGGCAATTGAAAAGGGAAGGGGAATTGAAAACAGCCCTTGCACGCATTGAAACCCAAAACCGTTTGCAGGAGCAACGGCTTCGCATTTCCCGCGATTTGCACGACAACATCGGGGCCCAACTCACTTTTGTGACTTCCTCGGTCGATAATTTGCAATACGGCCTTAAAGACCGCAATCCTGAAATCTCCAAAAGACTTTCCGACCTGAGCGCGTTTACCACCCAAACCATCTACGAACTTCGGGATACCATCTGGGCCATGAACAAGGAACAGATTAGCGTTGAGGACTTGCAGGCCCGCATTTCCAACTTCATGGAAAAGGCCGGCTCGGTGCGGGACGAAGTGGCATTTGGTTTTGAGGTATCCGAAGGCCTGTCCAAGGAGCTCCTATTGCCTTCGGTACAAGGGATGAACCTCTACCGCATTATCCAGGAAGCAGTAAACAACGCCTTGAAGTATGCCGAAGCCTCTCAAATAAAAGTAAAATTGTTTGTAGAAAACAACCACTGCGTGGCCACCATTACAGACGATGGGAAAGGCTTTGATCTTGCTGCTATTGAACAAGGAAATGGCTTGAACAACATGAAAAAGCGCGCCCGCGATTTGGGCGGAGATGCCACCATTACTTCTGAAAAAGAGAAAGGAACCCAGGTAACAGTGCGATTTCCATGGCACGAAAGTGTGCTTTGAATGCAGGTTGATAGGGAGGAAATAGGAAGCGCATAAGGGTAGTACCTAAGTAAGACTGCCATTATATAGCGATCTGATACGTCACAACTACGACATAAGTACTAAATGGTTTTGAAATATGTGAAGGGACCGATGGATGGCCCCAACCCCCTTTGGAAGGCTGCTCGCAAGGGATGGTATTCTAAAAACGGTTTACTTTGGTATTTAGTATACCTTGTTTTTCCATTCCTAAAAGCCGTATCTTTAATCACCTTTATACCGTAGCTATGCAGCCTTTTAAAATTGTTGTTTTAGGGTTCCTATTGTTGGGCATAGTCCCTTCCCTGCGAGCGCAGGGGGTGCCTCATAAATTACACCATCTCGTCCTGTTCCAGTGGGTGGAAAACCCCGATGAAGCGGTGCAGGACGAAATTTTGGAATTGTTTGCTGGGCTCCCCGCCAAAGTAGAAGGGATGGAATCGGTACAATTTGTATCCTTGCTGCGTTCCTCGGAGGATTTTGATTTGGGCATCATCATGATTTTTGATTCCGAAGAAGCCCAGAAGGCTTATGAAACCCATCCCGATCATGTGCGCATTACCCAAATCGCCCCACCCTTGTTGAGTGGGTTCAGTAAGTTTGATTATTGGGAGTAATGTCTTTGCCCAAGATTGGTATTCATAAAACCACTAACTCATGAAAAATTCTTGGAAGGGAATGTTACCTTTTGGAGTACTTATGTTAGTGGTGTCCTGTTGTTATAAACCTCACACTCTAGTTGATTACTCCTTTGTTTATGCGTTCAATTTGCAATACGAAGAAGAAACCACAACCTATCAAATGAATGCTCCTAAAGTTTCGGACACGACTTTGGTAAAAGGATTTATTCAGGATCATCTGAATTTTTCTATCCCAGGAGTATTGATTCGTATATCAAATGATAAAGGTGAAGAGGTCGCCGAAGCCGAATCTGATTTTGATGGAAATTTTGGCATTTCCCTACTTCCAGGTACCTATGTCATGGAAACGAGCTTTGTTGGGTTTGACACTTCGGAAGCATCCTTCGACTTGTCTAAAAACACTTCCTTAGGGTTTCGAATTACCATGGGAAGGGATGGGAGTCTTACTGTATGTGAAGTGCATTCCAAAAGAACCCTGACCGAAATGGAACTTACAGAAATACGAAGGTGTATTGAACGCACAAACGACCAGCATAATGAATTTTATCCCAATAAATATTGTGGTACTGCCGAGTATTTCATTGTTGTTCAAATTTAATGTACCTAATCCATTAGAGCATATTTAGTCCGAAATAAGGCACTTGCCTTATTGGTGCTTTGCCTGTAGTGTTTGTATTTTTACTTTTCAATAAAAAGTGTCTTTACCACATTGGCCTGGATTGTTTCCATAACGGGGTTTACTGCTTTATTGGTTTGGGGTTTCTTCAAAACGTCCAACCAAAAATTACGGCGTACCAATGCCCTTGAACTACAGGCACTGGAACAAAAGCTTACTTCGCACAGTCTACAGATTTCCTACCGGCAACAGGCTTTGGACCGCTACCATTTTTTGAAATACAATCTTTCTGAAGCCTTGCAAGTGCAGCCGGAAATCAAAATTTAGCGTATCTTGGATTTAAAATGACCCCCACGTGAAAACACTTTTCTATTTTGGATTTGCCTTTTTTCTTATGGCATCCTTGCCCTTACATTCACAGGAAACGGTTTCAAACATTGACAGTCTGCTGAAAGTGTTAAGGAAGCATCCAGCGGATACTTCCAAAGCCCTACTGTACCAAAAAGTAGGGGGGCATTACAACGTAACCCAATTGGACAGTGCACGCACCTTTTTTGAACAGGGGTTGGCCTTGTCGGAAAAGCTTTCCTATCAAAAAGGAGTGTGGGTAAACCGAAACGGATTGGGCAATTATTTTGAACGGAAAACCCAGTACGACAGTGCCATGTACCAGTACGAACGAGCTTTGGACGTGGTAAAGGAAACCAACAGCACCAAGGGTTTTGCAGTAGTACTGAATAACATTGCCACCATCTACATCCGTCGCGGGGAGTATGAAACGGCCTTGCAATTTTTGTTCGATGCGCTGAAAGCCGAGGAAACCCTGAACAATCGCAACGGCATTGCACAGGCCTTCAACAACATTGGGGTGGTTTATTACTATACGGGCAATTTTGATCAAACCACGAATTACTTAACCAAGGCCTTGGAGATTCAGGAAGCGTTGGGTAATTACGACGGATTGATTAACGGATACAACAATGTGGGGGCCATCTATGACTACCAAAAGCAATACGATGAAGCCATCCAGAGCTACGAAAAGGGGCTGGAAATAGCCCGTTCCATTGGCGATCGAAAAATGGAAGCCACCCAATTGTCCAATATTGCCCTGGCCTATAGCAGTAAAAAGGAGTACCCAAAAGCCGAGGGGATTTTCCAAGAAGCAGTGGCCTTGAGGGAAAAAATAAAGGATTACAATGGGGAGGCATTTAGTTATCAAGGTTTTGGACAGATGTACTTAAATGCCAAAAACTTTGCAAAGGCCAAATTCTATTTGGACAAGGCCTTTGCCCTGGCGGAAGCGCACGACCTTAAATTGGTGAAAAAGGAAGCCTTGGCCGCACTGGTAGAGTATTATGAGGCCCAGAAGGATTACCAATCGGCCAACGCCTACCTGTACCGCTATTTGGCGGTAAAGGATTCCATCCTTAACGAAGAAAAGACCAAGGCCATTGCCGAATTGGAAACCCAATACGAAACCGAAAAAAAGGAAAAGGAAATTGTGGCCCAACGAGCCCAATTGGCCGAAAAGGATTTGGAGGTACGGCGCAAAAATACCCTAGTGTATGGAGGCTTTGGACTAGCGTTGGTATTGGCCTTGCTCGGGTATTTGGTGTACAACCAGCAAAAGCTGAAGAACCGGCAATTGAAAAAAGAAGGGGAGTTGAAAACAGCCCTAGCCAAGATTGAGACCCAAAACAAACTGCAGGAACAGCGCTTGCGTATTTCGAGGGATTTGCACGACAATATTGGGTCACAGCTTACTTTCATCATTTCCAGTTTGGACAATTTGAGGTTTGGCTTCCCAGACATGAAGGAAAAATTGTCCCAAAAGCTTTCCGGGCTCAGTGGGTTTGCCTCCCAAACCATCTACGAGTTGCGGGACACTATTTGGGCCATGAACAAAAACGACATTTCCTTTGAAGATTTACAGGCCCGCATTGGTAATTTCACCAATCAAGCCAAATCGGCTTCCGCGAAAACCCGTTTTGAATTTGTAATGGATGAAGGCATCGATCGGCAGTACACTTTTACATCTTTGGAGGGCATCAATGTATACCGCATCATCCAAGAGGCCGTAAATAATTCCATGAAATATGCAGATGCTTCCACCGTTCAAATCAAAATTTCGGATACTACAGATGGCTTTCACATTGCTGTAATGGATGATGGAAAAGGCTTTGAAGTCGCCTCGGTTTCCGACGACGGCAACGGGTTGAAGAACATGCAGAAAAGGGCCCGGGAGTTGGGAGGAACCTTAACCCTTGCTTCTGAAGCGGAATCGGGTACCCAAGTAATTTTACAAATCCCAAAGAAATTGGTAATTTTAGAAACATAAAATTTGAGATCATGAAAAACATTCGCATCCTTACCCTTCTTTTTATATGCCATCTGGTATTTCTAGGGGTCGCCACCGCACAGCCCACGCACCCTAAACCTCCGGGCGGATCGAATTCGTCCAACAATTCGAGTAGCTTCTCTTCTGTGGGTGAAACTCTGCGGTACATCAATCGTTTGTTTGATCAGTACAATGGGTACAATTCGAAATTGAATGTAGACATGCTCACCAACGAACTGGTCTTTACCGACAAGTTCTCAGAGATTCGTGGCAAGTTTTCTGATGTGGAATTTCGGCGTTCTAGTGAAAACATGGGTATTTTCTGTAAGAGTGGTACGGATTGCATGTTGAGCAAAAATGTGAATACGGGCGCGTTTGAATCCTATCGATCCAGTTATACTTTTGGGATCAAGGAAAATGGAGTGGCCGTGCCTGAAATGGACGGGGCCATCAACCAATTGAATCTGATGCTCAACTCACTCAGCTCTGGCAATTCTGGCAATTCAAGCTCCTACAGTGTAAATTCCGAAATTCAGCGCAACTTGGACATCATCAACAATTCTTTCAAAAAGTACAATGCCTACAACACCGTGTTTCGAGTTAGCGGTACCCGTTTGTACTGGGACAGTGATGTGGCCAATGTTTCAGGCGATTTGAATAACCTCACTTTTTACATCAACTATGCCAATAAATGGATGGTAGTGCAATGTGTGAATGGCGATTGTTTGGAAGGAGGAATTTCGAAGGATGACTATTCCATGAGTTTGAAAACGTCCTCTGGCGCCTTGGCTCCAGACATTGAAGAGGTGTTGCGGGCGTTCAATAACATCCGAAGGGAAGTGTTGAAATAACCCATTCAATAGGGCATTTGTCGTATTGATGGCAAGGGACAAAGCACCTATTTTTAGAATCACTAAACTGCCAATCCATGAGTCTCAAAATTGCCATTGTTGATGACAACTCGTTTCTAATCCATGCCATAAAGGAAAAACTCTCTTTTTTTGAAGAGGTGAGCATCAAACATACAGCCCTGAATGGCAGTGAGATTTTGGCAAAGCTCGAAGAAAATCACAACATCGATGTTATTTTAATGGACATTGAAATGCCGGTCCTGAACGGGATTGAGACCACGCAGGTGGTGAAGCAGAAGTATCCGCACATCAAGATCATCATGCTGACGGCTTTTGACAATGACGAGAATATCTTCAATGCCATCAAAGCGGGTGCCGATGGGTATTTGTTGAAGGAAATCAACCCCAAGGATTTGTACGAAGGCATAAAGGAAACGCTCAACGGCGGTGCTGCTATGAATCCTTCCATCGCCCTCAAAACCTTAAAGCTGTTGCGCAATCCACTGTCCATTGAAAACGAAAAGGACAAGGAGGACATTTCCCTAAGCAAGCGGGAGGTGGAAGTCTTGGAGCAGCTCAGTACGGGCCTCAGCTACACGGTGATTGCGGACCACCTATTTCTATCGCCCAGTACCGTTCGAAAGCACATTGAAAACATTTACCAAAAGTTACAGGTACACAGCAAGATCGAGGCCGTGCAAAAGGCCAAGCGGCATAATATTATTTAGTGGTGCAAGTTGAATGTTTCAGTTTAGAACGACACGAAAGAATCAATTCGAAGACTACAACCCAAACGCTTTCTTCACCCTATCCACATAATCCAGTTTTTCCCAGGTAAAGAGTTCTACTTCCAAGGTTTTAGATTGGTTGTCGGGGGTGAAAAAGGTTTTGGAAACCACTTCATTGGTGCGTCCCATGTGGCCATAGGCTGCCGTTTCGGAATAGATGGGTTGCCGCAACTTGAGCCGTTCTTCGATAGCTGCTGGGCGCATATCAAAAATAGCGGAAACCTTTTTTGCGATTTCTCCGTTGGTTAGAGTTACCTTGGAAGTGCCATACGTATCGATAAAAATACCCATGGGTTCTACCACACCAATGGCATAGCTTACCTGCACCAACACTTCGTCGCACACCCCAGCTGCTACCAAATTTTTGGCGATATGCCTTGTGGCGTAGGCAGCAGAGCGGTCTACCTTGGATGGGTCTTTTCCGCTAAAGGCCCCACCACCATGAGCCCCTTTACCGCCGTAAGTATCCACAATAATCTTACGCCCCGTCAAGCCCGTGTCGCCATGGGGTCCACCAATCACAAACTTGCCTGTGGGGTTGATGTGGTATTTGATTTGATCGTTGAACAGCGCTTGGGTCTCCGGCTTCAATTGTGCTTTTACCCTTGGGATGAGGATGTTGATGAGGTCGTTTTTGATTTTAGCGAGCATGCGGGCCTCGTCGGTATCGAAGTCATCATGTTGGGTGGAAATGACGATGGCATCGATGCGGATGGGTTGGTTATCGTCGCTGTATTCAATGGTGACTTGACTTTTAGAATCTGGACGCAAATAAGGAATTTCAGTTCCTTCGCGCCGCAGTTTGGAGAGTTCGATGAGGATCTTGTGGGAAAGGTCCAGGGCCAGTGGCATGTAATTCTCTGTTTCCTTGGAGGCATAACCGAACATCATCCCTTGGTCCCCTGCGCCCTGCTCTTCTTTGCTGGCACGGTCTACCCCTCGGTTGATGTCCTCGCTTTGTTCGTGGATGGCCGAAAAGACCCCACAGGAGTTACCGTCAAATTGGTATTCGCCTTTGGTATAACCAATTTTGTTGATGGTATCCCTTGCAATTTTTTGAACATCGAGGTACACATTCGATTTCACTTCGCCCGCCAGTACTACCTGTCCCGTGGTAACCAAAGTCTCGCAAGCTACCTTGGAATTGGGGTCGAAGGCCAGAAAATGGTCAATCAACGCATCACTGATTTGGTCTGCTACTTTGTCGGGATGTCCTTCCGATACACTTTCGGAAGTAAATAAATATGCCATAAAAACCAATTTATGCGGTCCGAATTTGAGCTGAAGCTACGCTAGGGAGTTTTACTACTGCCTTTAGCATTTTTTTACAGAGGTTGCAATCAGTCAAATCTTTCCTCAGAAACGGGGCAAATGTACGTATTTATAAATTAGTACGAAAGCAAAGCGGTGGTAATAAACAATGGGATTTCTTTTTCTGAAAAACAAAAAAACCTACCGATAATTTTGAAATGTTGCAATTATTTGCCAGCTTTGAAACTACAATGAGTACCCCCGTAAATACCGTAATTAGTTCCATTACCGTCATTTGTTGACCGTAGGGGATGGTATTTTCATAAATATTGAATTAAAAGCCTTCCCAAATTCTGGAAGGCTTTTTTTATTGGAACAACTTAAGCGACTGGATGTCGTAAAATAATGTTTTTAAAAAACTGATAATCAACTAACTAATTAAAAAATAAACCCATTGGATTTATGTAAGGAACCTAAATTGGCAAAAGGAGGGAATCTTTTTACAATACCTTCGAAATCCCTATAAACAAAGGAAGCATGGCAAACAGCAAACCATTGAATACCTATAGCAAGACCGTAACCCAAGATCCTACCCAGCCAGCGGCCCAGGCCATGCTTCACGCTATTGGGCTAACCACGGAAGATTTTTACAAACCACTGGTGGGGATAGCGAGTACGGGCTATGAAGGAAACCCTTGCAACATGCACCTCAACGATTTGGCCCTACTGGCCAAGCAAGGAACGTTGCAAGAAGATGTGGTGGGATTGATTTTCAACACCATTGGCGTGAGTGATGGGATTTCCATGGGGACCCCTGGCATGCGCTATTCCCTTCCTTCCCGCGATATCATTGCCGATTCCATGGAAACGGTGGTCCAGGCGATGAGTTACGATGGGTTGATTACGGTAGTAGGCTGCGACAAAAACATGCCGGGAGCTCTCATGGCAATGATCCGTTTAAACCGACCCTCCATTTTGGTATACGGAGGAACCATCGATTCGGGCTGTCACAACGGAAAGAAACTGGATGTGGTTTCGGCCTTTGAAGCTTGGGGCAGTAAAGTAGCTGGGACCATGACGGAAACGGAATTCCGGCATGTGGTGGAAAAAGCCTGTCCCGGTGCTGGTGCTTGTGGTGGCATGTATACAGCCAATACCATGGCTTCGGCCATTGAAGCATTGGGGATGACACTGCCTTATAATTCGTCCAACCCCGCAACCAGCGAGGCCAAAAAACAGGAAGCTATAGCTGCTGGAAAAGCGATGCGTTTATTGTTGGAAAGGGATATAAAACCTAGTGATATCATCACACGGAAATCCCTTGAAAATGCGATACGCCTCATCACCATTTTGGGAGGCTCTACCAATGCCGTTTTACACTTCTTGGCCATCGCAAGAGCGGCCCGTATCGATTTTACTTTGGCCGATTTCCAGGCCATCAGCGATACGACTCCCTTCTTGGCCGATTTGAAACCAAGCGGACGGTTTTTGATGGAAGACGTCCATGCTATTGGGGGCATTCCTTCGGTGTTGAAATACTTGCTTCAAAAAGGATTACTCCATGGCGATTGCTTAACGGTGACCGGAAAGACCTTGGCCGAAAACCTGTTGGATGCGAAGGATTTACCCAAAGACCAAGAAGTTATTACGCCGTTGGAGCATCCTATTAAGGTGACAGGGCATCTGCAAATGCTTTATGGCAATTTGGCGGAAGAAGGGAGTGTAGCCAAAATTACAGGCAAGGAAGGATTGCGTTTCTCTGGAAAGGCCAAGGTATTCAATAGTGAGTACGAAGCCAACGATGGGATTCGGGACGGTAAAGTGGAAAAAGGCGACGTGGTGGTCATCCGCTACGAAGGGCCAAAAGGAGGCCCAGGAATGCCCGAAATGTTGAAACCCACTGCGGCGATCATTGGCGCAGGATTGGGTAAGGACGTTGCCTTAATTACCGACGGGCGTTTTTCGGGAGGTACCCACGGTTTTGTAGTAGGACACATTACTCCCGAAGCTCAAGTTGGGGGAACAATTGCCTTGGTTAAGGATGGAGACCCCATTACCATTGATGCCGATACCAAAACCATTACCCTAGAAGTTTCTGAAACCGAACTTCAAGAACGAAAAAAACATTGGTCGCCCCCACAACTCAAGTTTGAAAGGGGCGTATTGTATAAATATGCCAAAACGGTTGCATCGGCCTCCAAAGGCTGTGTGACAGACGAATTTTAATAAACGCTTTATGCAAACAAAGACATTACAAAAGGAAGCCATGACCCAAAAAAAGGAGCGCATTTCCGGAAGCGAAGCCGTAGTTCGCTGCCTTTTGGCAGAAGGGGTGAACATCTTGTATGGATATCCCGGAGGGGCCATTATGCCGGTGTATGATGAATTGTTTAAATATCGGGACCAAATCCATCATGTGCTAACGCGTCATGAGCAAGGAGCCACCCACGCGGCTCAGGGGTTTGCCCGAATTTCAGGAAAAGTTGGGGTAGCCATTGCCACGTCGGGTCCGGGTGCCACCAATTTGATAACCGGCATCGCCGATGCCCAAATCGATTCGACGCCCATTGTTTGCATCACGGGCCAAGTTGGCTCGCATTTGTTGGGGAGTGATGCCTTTCAGGAAACGGATATTGTTGGCATTTCAACACCCGTTACCAAATGGAACCATCAAATTACCAAAGCTTCTGAAATCCCTGAGGTTTTTGCGAAAGCATTTTACATTGCAAAAAGTGGTAGGCCAGGCCCAGTATTGATTGACATTACCAAGGATGCCCAGTTTGAGGAATTCGATTTTTCCTATGAAAAATGCACAGGAATTCGCAGTTACAAACCCGTTCCCACATTGGAGCCATTAGCCGTGGCAAAGGCTGCGGAAATCATCAACCAAGCCAAAAAGCCTTTCATTGTATGGGGACAGGGCATTATTTTAGGTGAAGCGGAAGCTGAACTTAAAGCGGTAATCGAAAAGGCCGGTATCCCTGCAGCTTGGACTATTCTGGGGGCTTCAGCACTTCCTTCTTCCCACCCTTTGAATGTGGGTATGGTAGGGATGCATGGTAATTATGCACCCAACAAACTCACGAACGAGTGCGACGTGCTCATTGCCATTGGGATGCGTTTCGACGATCGGGTGACAGGGAATTTGAATACCTATGCAAAACAGGCGAAAATCATCCACTTTGAAATCGATCCTGCCGAAGTAAACAAAAATGTAAAAGTAGATTTGGCGGTTTTGGGCGATGCCAAGGAAAGCCTTTCCCAGTTGCTTCCATTGCTGAAGGAGCAAGACCATGCTTCCTGGTTGCAAAAATTTAAGGACTTGTATCAAGTGGAATACGAACAAATCATCCAAAACGATCTCTACCCCACTAAAGAGGGATTGACCATGGGAGAGGTCTTGAAAGAAATCAATTTACAAACCAAGGGGCAGGCTGCCATCGTATCGGATGTGGGGCAGCACCAAATGATTGCTTGTCGTTATGCCGAATTCAATCAAACCAAAAGCAACATCACTTCCGGAGGGTTAGGAACCATGGGGTTTGCCCTCCCTGCAGCCATTGGGGCCAAAATGGCAGTACCTGAACGGGAAGTGGTAGCGATCATCGGCGATGGGGGGTATCAAATGACCATTCAGGAATTGGGCACCATTTTTCAAACTCGGGTTCCCGTAAAGATTGTGGTGTTGAACAACAATTTCCTCGGAATGGTACGCCAATGGCAGCAATTGTTTTTCGACAAGCGTTATGCTGCCACCGAATTGATCAACCCCGATTTTGTTCAAATAGCCCAAGGTTATGCCATCAAGGCACAAAAAGTAACGAAAAGGGACGATTTGGGCAAGGCCGTTCAGGAAATGATGGAACACGAAGGCCCTTATTTTCTGGAAGTGAGCGTGGAAAAGGAAGACAATGTATTTCCGATGATCCCTACGGGATCGTCTGTTTCAGACATAAGATTGCACTAACTATGGAAACAACCAATAAACTTTTTACGGTATCTATTTATACCGAGAACAATGTAGGCCTCCTAAACCGAATTTCGGCCATTTTTCAACGGCGGCATATCAACATTGAGAGCATTAGTTCGTCCGTTTCGGAAATTGACCAAGTGTCGCGTTGGACTATTGTGGTGGAAACCACCGAAACCCAGATGCGCAAGATCATCGGACAAATCGAAAAACAAGTAGAAGTGATTAAGGCCTATTACCATACCGATGAGGAAATCATTTACCAAGAATCCTGTTTGTTCAAAATAAAAAGTGATTTGTTGTTTGAAGAACGCCAAATACAAAACATTATCAAGGAGAGCAATTCCAGGATCGTTACAGTAAGCCGAGAGTTTTTTGTTTTGGAAAAATCGGGACGTCGTAGTGAGGTAGACCTGTTGTATCGTGAATTGAAACCTTTTGGCATCATGCAATTTGTACGATCGGGAAGGATTGCCGTAACCAAACAAGAGATGAAAATAACCCAAATGCTGGAGTCATTTGCCAGTGTCTAAATTGTGAACGATGAAAAATTATTTCAACACCCTTAATTTACGTGAAAAGTTAGAACAACTCGGGAAGTGCCGATTCATGGATTCCTCCGAATTTTCTGAAGGAATAGATGCTTTGGAAGGCAAGAAAATAGTGATACTGGGATGTGGAGCCCAAGGCCTCAACCAAGGTCTCAACATGCGCGATTCGGGCTTGGATGTAGCTTATGCCTTGAGATCGGAAGCCATTGCACAACAAAGGGCATCCTACAAGAATGCCACTACACATGATTTTGAGGTGGGAACTTTTGAAGAACTAATTCCTAAGGCGGATCTGGTATGCAACCTCACTCCGGACAAGCAGCATACCCCTGTGATCCAAAAAGTGGTTCCCTTAATGAAAAGAGGAGCTACGCTTTCGTATTCCCATGGTTTCAACATTGTGGAAGAGGGCATGCACATTCGGGAGGATCTTACGGTAATCATGGTGGCGCCCAAATGCCCAGGATCGGAGGTTCGGGAGGAATACAAACGCGGTTTTGGAGTACCAACCCTCATTGCGGTGCATCCACAGAACGACCCCGAGGGTAAAGGATTGGAGCAAGCCAAAGCCTATGCCTTCGCCACAGGCGGTCATCGTGCTGGGGTATTGGAATCTTCTTTTGTGGCCGAGGTGAAAAGTGATTTGATGGGAGAACAGACCATACTTTGTGGCGTGTTGCAAACCGGTTCCATCTTGTGTTTTGATAAGATGATTGAACAAGGTGTGGAGCCTGCATACGCATCGAAATTGATTCAATACGGATGGGAAACTTTGACCGAGGCCTTGAAGCACGGTGGAATTACGAACCTAATGGATCGACTGTCCAATCCAGCCAAAATACGTGCTTATGCATTGGCCGAGCAATTGAAGGAAATCCTTACTCCATTGTTTCAAAAACATATGGACGACATCATGAGCGGAGCCTTCTCTAACGGTATGATGGAAGATTGGGGCAACGACGATGCCAATCTGTTGAAATGGCGTGCTGCTACTGCTGAAACGGCTTTTGAAAAAACCGAACCTACCCCAGATCATATTCCCGAACAGGCTTATTTTGATCATGGCACCTTGATGACTGCCTTCGTGAAGGCTGGAGTAGAACTGGCCTTTGAGACCATGGTGTCTTCTGGCATCATTCAGGAATCTGCCTATTACGAATCGTTGCACGAGTTGCCATTGATTGCCAATACCATTGCCCGCAAGAAGTTGTACGAAATGAACCGGATTATTTCAGATACGGCAGAGTATGGTTGTTATTTGTTCGATCATTCTGCGAAACCATTGCTTCAAGATTTTATGAAGGGCATTCTGCCAACGGATATCGGGAAATCGGCCCCAAACAGGAGTGTTGATAACGTAATGTTGATCAAAGTAAACGAAGCCATTGCGGCGCATCCCATAGAACATATCGGGAAGGTGCTGCGAGGTGCCATGACTGAAATGAAAACCATTAATACCACCAAAACCGTACTGGAAGAAGCTTAACATGAATACAACCGTTACTTATTTTCCCACGCTTGAAAAAATTCGTGAGGCCGCTTCAAAATTGGATGGGGTGGTGCAGAAAACACCGCTGTCCAAAAGCCAGCGTTATTCTAAGGAGTTAGCGTGTTCTGTCTATTTTAAACGGGAAGATTTGCAGCGGGTGCGCTCTTACAAAATCCGGGGAGCCTACAACAAAATTGCCTCTCTGGTACCTCAAGAAACCGAGAAAGGAATTGTTTGTGCCAGTGCGGGAAACCATGCGCAAGGAGTTGCCCTATCCTGCAGATTGTTGGAAATACATGGAGTTATATACATGCCGGCAACCACTCCCCAGCAAAAAATTGAACAAGTAAGGATGTTTGGGGAAGATTTTGTGGAAGTGCGGTTGATGGGCGATACCTTTGATGATTCTTTTGAATTGGCACAGGAAGCGTCTTACCAAAGTGGAAAGACCTTTGTCCATCCCTTTGATGATGAAAAAATTATCGAAGGGCAAGCCACTGTAGGATTGGAAATATTGGAGCAATGCACACATCCAATTGATTATGTCATCGTTCCTATTGGTGGTGGAGGTCTAGCGGCAGGTTTGGGAAGCATCTTTAAGCACCTTTCCCCCCACACAAAAATTATTGGAGTGGAGCCAGAAGGCGCACCGGCCATGAAGGCATCCATCGAACAAGGATACGTTGTAACACTTCCACATATTGAAAAATTTGTAGACGGTGCTGCCGTGAAACGGGTAGGGAACCGTACTTTTGCCATTTGCAACGAATTGTTGGATCGAGTAATGACGGTACCTGAAGGAAGCGTATGCCAAGCCATTTTGGATTTGTACAACAAGGACGCTATTGTAGTGGAACCCGCCGGAGCCCTTAGCATCGCCGCTTTGGGAATGATGGCAGACGAGCTTTACGGAAAAAATGTGGTGTGTGTGGTAAGTGGTAGCAATAACGATATTACACGTACGGCAGAAATTAAGGAAAGAGCCCTGTTGCACTCCAATTTAAAGCATTACTTTATCGTAAATTTCCCGCAACGTGCTGGGGCACTTCGCCAGTTTTTGGAGGAAGTGCTGGGACCCAATGATGATATCACTCATTTTGAATATACCAAAAAAACCAACCGGGAAAATGGAAGTGCCGTAGTGGGATTGGAGCTCCAATCGCCCAACGACTTGGCTCCACTCATCGAAAAAATGAAGCACTATCATTTTTATGGGGATTACCTGAACGACAAACCCGAACTCTTTCAATTTTTAGTATAAGCAACGCATCAAAAACCATCCCTGTGAACGTATTGAAATTTGGAGGTACCTCTATGGCAACTGCTGAAACCATTGAAAAAGTCATGGATATTTTGGTAACCAAAGCCAAGGAAAGTACTTTGGTGGCTGTGGTATCTGCCTTGGGGGGCGTAACCGATCTCCTTCAAAAAATGGGGGAATTAGCCCATGCTAAAGACCCAAACTACAAAAAACTCTTTCAAACCCTAGAGGAAAGACACCTCACTGTAGCAAAGGAGCTTGGATTGGGAACAAACGCATTGCTTGAATTAAAGATGCAGTTGAAAGAGCTCAAGAAAATCCTTCAAGGAATTTTCCTCATCAACGAATTTTCGGATAAAACCAAAGACAAAGTGTTGGGCTTTGGTGAATTGTTATCGTCCTATATCATTGCGGAAGCATTGAAGAAACGCAGCAAATCCATAGCATACAAGGACAGCAGGGACTTAATTGTTACCGACTCTAATTATACCCAAGCCCAATTACAGCAGGAGGCTACGGAAGCGCACATCCAAAACTATTTTAAGGGACATAGGGCCCGGATTACTGTGATGCCCGGATTTGTATCGCGAAGTAGTGACGGAGAATCCACCACGCTAGGAAGGGGCGGCTCCGACTTTACCGCTGCCATCCTTGCAGGAGCTTTGGATGCCACGCTTTTGGAAATCTGGACGGATGTTAGCGGTATGTTTACCGCCAATCCCAAAATCGTTAAACAAGCGTTTCCTATCGAGACTATTTCGTATCAAGAAGCCATGGAGTTGTCTCACTTTGGCGCCAAGGTATTGTACCCGCCTACCATACGGCCGGTCTTGGATAAACACATTCCCATTCTCATCAAAAATACCTTCGATCCCGAATCGGCCGGTACGCTAATTTCCGAAAATATCAATAATGAAAAGGGCCCGGTAAAAGGAATCAGTCACCTTACCAACATTGCCTTATTGACACTGGAAGGGGCCGGAATGGTAGGAATTCCTGGTTTTTCAAAGCGCTTGTTTGAAGCACTTGCCTCTAAAAGCATCAATGTTATTTTGATTACGCAGGCGTCTTCCGAACATTCCATTTGTGTGGCGCTTCAAGAAAAGGAAACACGAATGGCGGAACGGGCCATCAATGCAGCCTTTGCTTATGAAATATCCTTGGGAAAGATCGATCCAGTGATGGTCGAAAAGGACTTGGCCATCATCGCTGTTATTGGCGATCAAATGAAAAGTCATCAAGGCATTAGCGGAAAAATGTTCAGTGCTTTGGGGAAGAACAACGTAAATATTCGCGCTATTGCCCAAGGGGCTTCAGAGCGTAATATTTCAGCAGTCATTGCCGAGAAGGATGTGGCTAAAGCGCTGAATACGTTGCATTACCGGTTTTTTGAGCGGCAAGTCAAAACATTAAACCTTTTTATTGTTGGTGTGGGCAATGTAGGGAAACGATTGATGGAACAGTTGAAGCAGCAACAGAAACATTTGAACGATCACTTATTTTTAAAAGTAAATGTAGTGGGAATCAGCAATTCCAAAAAAATGGTTTTCAAGCAAGGCGGCCTTAATTTGAATCATTGGGAAGAGGCTTTAATGGATGGTTTGGAAAAAACGGAGGAAGCTTGGTTTGAAACCATACAAAAGATGAACCTGCTGAACAGCGTCTTTGTGGATATCACCGCGAACGATGTGGTTGGGCATAGCTACGATAAGTATTTGAGGGAAAGTATTGCCGTTGTAGCCTGCAATAAGGTAGCGTGTTCGTCGGAGTACTCGAATTACTTGAAATTGAAAGAGTTTTCAAGGAAATACAATGCCCCCTTCCTCTTTGAAACCAACGTGGGTGCTGGTTTACCTATTATCAATACGTTGAACAATCTAATAAATTCTGGAGATCGTGTTACCAAGATCCAGGCGGTCCTTTCTGGAAGTTTGAACTTCATTTTCAATCATTTTAACGAACAGACTTCTTTTTTTGAAGTAGTTTCCCAAGCGCAGGACGAAGGGTATACCGAGCCCGATCCAAGGATTGACCTAAGTGGGGTGGACGTTGCCCGAAAGGTACTGATTTTGGCACGCGAAAGTGGTTATGCTATGGACTTGGAAGCTATTGAAAATAGCTCTTTCCTGCCCAAAAAAAGCAGGGAAGCTAAATCGGTAGCTCAATTTTTTGAAACACTGAAATCGGAAGCGCCCCATTTTGATACCTTGATTCAACAAGCAAAAGCAAAAAATTGCCGTTTGAAATACGTGGCCGAATTCGATCAAGGCCAGGCCAGGGTAGGCCTAAGGGAAATCGCATCAGATCATCCGTTTTATCATTTGGAAGGAAAGGATAATATTGTGTTATTTTACACCGAACGATACGCTGACCAACCTTTGATCATCAAAGGTGCCGGAGCCGGGGCAGAAGTTACGGCCTCTGGGTTGTTTGGCGACATCATTCGTTTGGGAAAAAAATAAACCATGGAATCACTTCGTATTTTTGCTCCTGCCACCGTAGCCAACGTATCCTGTGGTTTTGACGCCATGGGCTTTGCACTGGATGCCTTGGGAGACGAACTGATTGCCACGAAAAACCATTCCAAAAATGTCACTATTTCTAAAATCGAAGGGGCAATGTTGCCTTTTGAAGCAGATCGCAATGCCGCTGGCGTTGTAGCAAAACACATGTTGGAGTCGCAGGGATTTCCTTTTGGGGTCGATTTTCAACTTTTCAAAAAATACAAACCGGGCAGTGGCCTCGGGAGCAGTGCCGCCAGTAGTGCAGGCGCTGCATTTGCTGTCAATGAATTATTGGGAAAACCATTTGACGCAACACAATTGGTGCAATTTGCCATGTTAGGGGAAGAAGCGGCCTGTGGTTCACAAATTGCCGATAATGTAAGCGCGGCGTTGTATGGTGGTTTTGTATTGATTCGGAGCTATCATCCGCTTGAAGTGGTTCCATTGCCCACACCACCCGAATTGTATGTAGCCATTTTGCATCCCCAAATAGAAATCAAGACGGAAGATGCCAGGAACATTCTTCCCAACGACATTTCTATGAAGCATGCCATTACGCAGTGGGCTAACGTTGGAGGACTAGTTAGCGGACTCTATTCAGAGGATTATGGATTGATTGGACGCTCACTTCAGGACGTGGTTGCAGAACCTACCCGAAAATTGTTGATTCCTCATTTTGATAGTGTGAAGTTAGCGGCTCTTGAAAACGGTGCTTTGGGTGCTGGGATTTCTGGGTCCGGACCGTCTATTTTTGCCTTGTGTAGGGGTATTATTGCTTTGGAAAGGGTAGTGGAAGCCATGAAAAAGTCCTACTCCCAAACAGGAATCGATTATCTTGTTTATACTTCTCCAGTGGGGGGAAAGGGGGTTCAAATTTTATAAGAACGTGACCATTGGAATACTATAGCTTACATCATAAAGCCCCCAAAGTCTCTTTCAAAGAGGCAGTTATTCGTGGTTTGGCACCCGATAAGGGGTTGTATTTTCCTTCGGAAATTAAACCTTTACCAGAAGAATTTTTCAAAAACATGAAGTTTAAATCGAAGGGAGAAATTGCCTATGAGGTGATCCAACCTTTTGTGGACCATGCCATTCCTGAAGTAGATTTGAGAGGCATTTTGGAAGATACCCTATCGTTTGATTTTCCGTTGGTTGAGGTAGAAAAAGGTATTTCAAGTTTAGAGCTTTTTCACGGCCCCACCCTGGCATTCAAGGATGTTGGCGCGCGCTTTATGGCACGTTGTTTAGGGTTTTTCAATCAAGAATCCGATGCAAAGGTTACGGTATTGGTTGCTACTTCCGGAGATACGGGAAGTGCGGTGGCCCACGGGTTTTATAAGGTGCCAGGGGTGGAAGTGGTCATATTGTATCCCAAGGGAAAGGTGAGTGCCATTCAGGAAAAACAATTGACCACTTTGGGAGAAAACATTACTGCCCTAGAAGTTGAAGGTACTTTTGACGATTGCCAAGCCATGGTGAAACAAGCCTTTTTGGACCCTGATTTTATAGGAGTGCGCAAGTTAACGTCGGCAAACTCTATCAATGTGGCTCGATGGCTTCCACAGATGTTTTACTATTTCTTCGCCTATCAACAGCTTACTACGAATAAACCCTTGGTTTTTTCTGTGCCCAGTGGCAATTTTGGCAATCTGTGTGCAGGGCTGATGGCCCAGAAATTGGGATTACCCATTCAGCATTTTGTGGCTGGAACCAATGCCAATGATGTGGTGCCAAGATACCTTCAAAGTGGAAACTACGCTGAAAAACTTTCGGTGGCAACCATTTCCAATGCTATGGATGTTGGGGCACCAAGCAATTTCATACGAATTCAAGAGTTGTTTGGGAATGATTTTGAGAACTTGAAAAAAAACTTACACGGGTTTTCCTTTACAGATGCTGAAACCAAAACAGCCATGGAACAGCTCTTCCTAAGGCATGGTTATAGTGCCGATCCTCATGGGGCCGTAGGCTATTTGGCCCTGAAATCTTTTTTGAAAGACCATCCCAACTACTATGGGGTGTTTTTGGAAACAGCCCATCCCGTGAAATTTTTGGATGTGCTTCCCTTCGAATTACAGCAAAAAACTTGTGTTCCCGAAGCCATTGTTGGTATCATGGACAAAGAAAAAAAGGCCGAAATAGTTTCGGCCTATGCACAATTAAAAATCAAACTATTAAACTAAATAATCGTCGATTGACCTAGGTGGATGTTGGCAAAATTGCGATTGGTATCGTTGGGGTGCAGGATGAAATCTTCAATAAAATCGCCCACACGTTCCGTTGTAATCAACTTGTTTTTGGGGTTGAGGTCTGATGTGGTGATGTTCAGCTCCAACGATTTTTCTACTGCTTTTTGAATAAGTGATGCCTCTTTGTACAGTCCAAAATGCTCCAATAGCATGGCTGCCGATAAGATGGAAGCGATAGGGTTGGCAATGCCTTTTCCTTTTGCCTGTGGAAAGGAGCCATGGATGGGTTCAAATAGCGCGTATTTTTCACCTATGGAGGCCGATGCCAGCAATCCGATGGAACCTCCTATCACACTCGCCTCATCACTTAGGATATCGCCAAACATATTTTCGGTAAGGATCACGTCGAACTGATTGGGGTTAAGGATCAACTGCATCGAAGCATTGTCGACAAACAAGAAGTCCAAGGTAATTTCGGGGTATTCTTTAGCGATTTCGGTGACTACCTTCCGCCATAGTCGGGAACTTTCCAACACATTGGCCTTGTCTACCAAGGTCACTTTTTTCTTTCGCGATGCTGCTGCCTTGAAGGCCAAGTGGGTAATTCGGGCAATTTCTTCTTTGGAATACACACAGAGGTCTGAAGCAACGTTGCCTCCTTCATTTAAGGTTTTTTCACCGAAATAAATACCTCCTGTAAGCTCCCGATAGATACTGATATCGGTACCCTTGATGCGTTCTTCCTTTAAGGGCGATTGGTCCAAAAGGGTTTCATAAGCTTTTACGGGACGGATGTTGGCAAAAAGCCCCAATTCTTTGCGAAGTTTTAACAAGCCCTGCTCGGGACGCACTGGTGCGGACGGGTCGTTGTCGTATTTGGGATCGCCTATAGCCCCAAAAAGAATGGCGTCGCTTTCCTTGCAGAGCGTGAGGGTTTCGTCAGGAAGTGGATTTCCGGTCTCGTCTATGGCAATGGCCCCCACCGAGGCATGTTTGAAATAAAATTTATGGTTGAATTCCATCGCGATAGCATGGAGCACCTTGATGGATTGTTTGGTGACTTCGGGACCGATTCCGTCTCCAGGAAGTACGGCAATATTCAAATTCATGATCAGTTTAATTTTTGAGCCTCGAAGGCTTCGATTTGTGTTTTTTTACTCAGCAAATAATCAATATCGTCGTAGCCGTTAAGCATACAGGTTTTTTTATAAGGATCTATTTCAAAGGATTCGTTTAGGGAAATTCCTTCGACTGAAATGGTTTGCTGTTCCAAATCTACTGTAATTTTGGTAGTTGGGTCTTTTTTAAGGGCGTGGAAAATTTCAGAAAGAAATCCTTCGGAAACCTGCACGGGGAGCAATCCGTTATTTAGGGAATTACCTTTGAATATATCGGCAAAGAAGCTGGACACAATTACCTTGAGGCCATACCCAACCAACGCCCAGGCCGCATGCTCCCTACTGGAACCACACCCAAAATTGTTTCCTGCTACCAAGATTTTCCCCTCGTAGGTAGTATCGTTTAAAATGAATTTGTTATTGATGCTTCCGTCTTCATGGAATCTCCAATCCCTAAAGACGTTATCGCCAAAACCTTCCTTGTCCGTAGCCTTTAAAAATCGTGCTGGGATGATTTGATCGGTGTCGATGTTTTCAATTTCCAGTGGAATGGCAGTGGATGTCAATTTTGCAAATGCTTCCATACTAATTGAGGTATTGGGTTACATCGATGATTTTTCCTTCAATAGCCGTGGCTGCAGCGACCAAGGGGCTTGCCAAAATGGTTCGGGCTCCTTGTCCTTGGCGGCCTTCAAAATTCCTGTTGGAAGTTGACACACAGTATTCCCCTTGCGGGATTTTATCGTCGTTCATAGCCAGACAGGCCGAACACCCGGGCTGGCGGAGCTGAAATCCGGCTTCTTCAAAAATGGTTTTTAAGCCTTCGGCTTCAATCTGGGCTTCTACCTGCCGACTTCCGGGGACCAACCAAGCGGTCACATTGGGAGCCTTTCGTTTTCCTTTCACAAAATGCGCCGCAATTCTAAAATCCTCGATGCGCGAATTGGTACAGCTCCCAATGAAAACGTAATTGATGGGTTTGTCGATGAGGCGTTCGCCAGGTTGAAAGTTCATGTATTCCAATGCTTTTTTAAACGAAGCGTCTTGCAGTTCTGGAATGTTTCCCGATAGTTTGATGCCCATCCCGGGATTGGTGCCATAGGTAATCATGGGTTCAATATCCGATGCATCAAAATGGTATTCTTTATCAAAAACGGCATCCGGATCGCTGGGCAATGTTTTCCAATACGCTATTTTTTGTTCAAAATCTAAACCTTTAGGGGCAAACGTTCGCCCTTTAACATATTCAAAAGTAGTATCGTCGGGGGCAATCATTCCGCCTCGAGCGCCCATTTCAATACTCATGTTACAAACGGTCATGCGCCCTTCCATGCTCATCTGGGAAAAAACCTCCCCGGCATATTCGCAAAAATAGCCCGTGCCAGCATTGGTGCCTATTTGGGAGATGATGTAGAGAATGACATCTTTGGGAAGCACCCCTTTTTTTAGGGTTCCATTTACGGTGATGCGAAGCGATTTGGGTTTGGTAAGCAACAAACACTGACTTGCAAAAACTTGGGCCACCTGACTGGTCCCAATTCCAAAGGCAATGGTTCCAAAGGCTCCATGGGTGGAGGTATGGCTATCCCCACAAACAATGGTCATTCCAGGTTGCGTAATACCCAATTCGGGAGCCATAACGTGTACGATGCCATTGTATTGATGACCTAGTGCATAAAGAGTAATCCCGTGTTTTTCACAATTTTCCGAAAGTTGTTTGAGTTGGTTTCGCGAAAGCAGGTCTTTAACCGGTAAATGTTGATTGAGTGTAGGCGTATTGTGATCGGCAGTAGCTACAATTTGGTTGGGACGGAAAATGGGAATGCCCCGCTCTTCTAGTTCCTTGAAGGCTTGTGGGCTTGTTACCTCATGAATCAAATGTTGGTCGATGTACAAAATTTGTGGGCCATCCTTCATAGCGTCAACCACATGGGCATCCCATACTTTATCGAACAAGGTTTTTCCCATTAAGCTGAAATGATTTGTTGGTAGACACTACTGGTTTCCACGATGTGATGGATGTCCTGATCATCGATTTCTTTTTTCTTGTCGGCGAAATTCAAGAAATTGGCATAGATTTCATCCAATTGCAATTTAGTTAATTCGTACCCTACTTTCTTTGCCCGATAGGCCAAGGCTGCACGGCCACTACGTGCAGTGAGGACGATAGCCGATTCGGTAACGCCAACTTCCTTAGGGTCTATGATTTCGTAGGTTTCCCTTTTCTTGATGACCCCGTCTTGATGGATTCCCGAACTGTGTGCGAAAGCATTGGAACCCACAATAGCTTTGTTGGGCTGTGTGTACACGCCCATATGTTGCGAAACAAGTTGGCTGGTACTGTATATTTCCTTGGTATTGATGCTGGTATCGAGGTTTAAATACGGGTGTTGCCGCAAGATCATGACCACTTCTTCCAACGCTGTATTTCCGGCACGTTCCCCCACACCATTAATGGTACATTCAATTTGTCGTGCCCCATTGATGACCCCTTCAATGGAGTTGGCTGTGGCCAATCCCAAATCATTGTGGCAATGACAGGAAAGGATAGCCTTTTCGATGCCCTTTACGTTCTCCATCAAATACTTCATTTTGGCACCATATTCACTGGGAAGGCAATAGCCTGTGGTATCAGGAATGTTCAAAACCGTGGCACCGGCTTTGATGGCAACTTCACAGACCCGTGCGAGGTATTCATTATCGGTTCTTCCCGCATCTTCAGCATAAAATTCTACATCTTCCACAAAGGATTTTGCATAGCTTACTGCTTCGTAAGCTCTTTCCAGGATTTGCTCGCGCGTGCTGTTGAATTTGTATTTGATGTGCGAATCGGAGGTGCCAATTCCGGTGTGGATTCGTGGGTATTTCGCGAACTTTAAAGCTTCCGCGGCAACCTCAATGTCTTTTTTTACGGCACGGGTAAGCCCGCAAACCGTTGCCTTTTTTATGAGTTTGGCAATGGCCTCAACCGATTTGAAATCGCCTGGGCTCGAAATAGGAAAACCTGCTTCAATCACATTAACGCCAAGATGCTCCAATTGCTCGGCAATGATCAGTTTTTGTTCGGTATTGAGTTTGCATCCCGGGACTTGTTCCCCGTCGCGAAGAGTGGTATCGAAAATTTGTATCTGGGCTTGCGACATTTTGAATAAATAAAGTTGATAATTGCAGTGCGAATTTATACTTTGGAGAGCGGAAATCCCCTAATTTTACGGTAGTGATTACGAGGTTTAAAATGAATTTATAGCTATTAAATAATTAAAAATCAATTGTTTAACTATTTTTAGTTTCTTATGCCCAAGACGCCAAAAGATGCTTTGTTTGATTTGGTAAAATCGCTTTCGAAATCGGAAAAGCGACAATTCAAGCTCTATGCAGGTCGTTTAGGGGTAAACGAAGACGCCAAGTTTATGGCGTTATTCGATATTTTGGAGAAGCTTTCGGTGTATAGCGAAAGTGAAATCCTGAAGCATAAGGAAATTAACAAACGCCAACTTTCCAATCTTAAGGCACACCTCTACAAGCAAATTCTGATCAGTCTTCGGTTGAACCCCATGCATCAAAATGTACGCTTGCAAATTCGGGAACAGCTTGATTTTGCTACCATTTTGTACCATAAGGGCTTGTACAACCAAAGCCTGAAACTTCTGGAAAAGGCCAAGGCCATGGCCTTCTTGAATGAGGAAAAAAACATGGCATATGAAATCATCGAACTAGAGAAAGTGATCGAATCCCAATACATCACCCGAAGTATCAGCAATCGGGCCGATGCGCTTGCAATAGAAGCCAAGAACGTAAGTAGGTTGAATGTAATAACCAGCAAATTATCCAACCTTTCGTTGCAATTGTATGGTATTTTTCTCAAAAAGGGCTATGTCAAAAACGATGAAGAATACCAAGAAATCACCCATTATTTCAATGCACACTTGCCAAAATTCAAGCCAGAAGAAATGGGCTTTAGGGAAAAGCTGTGGTGGTACAAGGCCCATCTTTGGTACAGTTTTTTGATTCAGGATTTTTTGTCGTGCTATCGTTATGCCCTGAAATGGACCGATTTGTTCTATGAAAATCCGGCGATGATTGTTTTGAACCCCGTTTTTTTCATCCGGGGGAAACAGTATTTATTGGAGGCCTTGTTTTTTATACAAGATGTTCCACGATTTAAGGAGGCCCTTGAAAAATTTGAAGAAGCACTGGAAGACGCTAACTTTCCGGTACGCGAAAATGTTCAGAGCCTGGCCTTTCTTTACCGCTATTCCCATAAATTGAATTTGCATTTCATGGAAGGGACCTTTCACGAAGGGCTAGCCCTGGTACATGAGGTGCTGGAAGGCATTGACGCATTTGAAGACAAGCTGGACGAGCACCATGTCATGATTTTTTATTACAAGATTGCCTGTCTGTATTTTGGAGTGGCCGACTACCGGAAATGCATCGAGTACCTGCATAAAATCATTTCCAATAAATCCCTGGAAATGCGGGAAGACCTACTGTGCTATTCAAGGATTTTGAACTTGGTTTCCCACTATGAGGCCGGGTTGGACTATCATTTGGAACGGCTCATCAAAAGCACATACAAGTTTTTGATCAAAATGGAAGACTTGTACCAAGTGCAGCGGGAAATGATCAAATTCCTGAGAAATCTCGGGGAAATTTATCCCCATGAAATCAAAAACGAATTCAAAAAACTGCATGCCAAATTAAAGGCTTTTGAGGACGATCCGTATGAGCGCCGTAGTTTCCTGTACTTGGACATTATCAGTTGGTTGGAAAGCAATATCGAAGGCCGATCGATACCCGAGATTATTCAAGAAAAAGCGTTGGCCCGAAAATGAAAATTCAAAAAAAATTTGGAGAAGTCAATTTCGTTTTGAAATATTTGTGGCGCACAAAGTTCAATTACTTACTGAAATGTTATCAAGAAAGGTGGAGGGAATAGACCCGTTGAAACCTTAGCAACCCTTTGTCATGCAAAGAAGGTGCTACATTCTACAGTATTACTGATAGATAACAACAACCCAGTTTCCATTCAGGAAACCGTGTTCCATTCTTTTTAACATTTTTCTGTAAATACACCGCAAGGTGCATTTGACTTTGGGTTTTAACCATTTCGTTTAACTCAAAAAAAAAGAAAAATGAGTGCTACACACATCATCCATTCGGTCCCTAGCGACCCACTAACCGGAGCTATTTCAGTGCCAGTGTACCAAACCTCGACCTTTATCCAGGAGGCACCTGGAGTGAACAAAGGCTTTGATTATGCCCGAACCAACAATCCCACCCGAAAGGTATTGGAAGACCTTGTCGCAAAACTTGAGCGGGGAAATTCGGCCTTTGCCTTTGCCACTGGCCTGGCGGCTATCGATTCGGTGTTGAAACTGCTTTCTACTGGCGATGAGATTTTGGCCGTGGACGACATTTATGGAGGGGCTTACCGACTTTTTACACACGTGTATCAAAAACTGGGCATTAAAGTTACCTATGTCGATACCACCGAAGTAGCGAACGTGGCCAAGGCCATTACTTCAAGAACGAAACTGGTTTGGATCGAGTCGCCGACCAATCCAACCTTAAAAGTTTCCGACATTGCAACCATTTCCACCATTGCGAAAAGTGTGGGTGCCCTGTTGGTGGTAGACAATACCTTTGCCAGCCCTATTGGGCAAAATCCGCTGGATTTGGGGGCCGATATCGTAATCCATAGTGGTACCAAGTACATAGGGGGCCATTCCGATTTGGTGGCTGGGCTTGTAGTGACCAAGACTCAAGAACTTTCAGAAAAAATCAAATTCATTCAAAATGCCTCGGGTGGAGTCTTGGGGCCTTGGGATTGCTTCCTGACCATTCGTGGGATTGAAACCTTGGATCTGCGATTCAGAAAGCAATGTGAAAATGCCCTTTTGGTTGCAAAATTTTTGCAAAACCACGAAGCGGTTGCTAAAGTGTATTATCCCGGTCTGAAACAGCACAAGAATTACGAAATAGCCAAAGTGCAGCAAGCAGGGCTGTTTGGCGGCGTAGTTTCTTTTACACTGAAAGACGATACCCAAGAGGCAGCCAATCAATTTGTAACCAACACCCAGTATTTTAAATTGGCTGAAAGTTTGGGCGGGGTGAAGAGCCTTTTGTGCCATCCCGCACAGATGACACATGCCTCGATTCCTAGGGAACGAAGATTGAAAGCGGGCATCCAAGATTCTTTAATTCGATTGTCGTGTGGCATTGAGGAAGCTCAGGATCTCATTGACGATTTGGCGGGGGCTTTCCAAAAGGTAACCGTACTCACGGAAGTCAGTTCATTTTAATTATCGGGCATCATGAGTACAAGTTTATTGGAACCGTCCCAGGTAAAAATTGATTTGGGACAATTGAAACGAAAAAAAGTCAACATTGCCCTTTTCGGAAAAGGAAATGTTGGCCTACAATTCATCAATCAGTTATTGGGCAGAAAGGACGAAATTGCCAAACGGCGCAATTTGGACTTGAACGTTTTTTGCATTGCTAATTCTGAAAAAATAGTGTTGCAGAAACAATGGACAGAAAATTGGGAAGCAGTATTTAATGAAGCTCCCAACCACTATCGTTATGATGCTATTACTGATTTTGTGAAGCAAGAAGGACTTACTCATTTGGTATTGGTGGACAATACGGCTTCGAGAGCTTTGGTAGCAGCTTATCCTTGGTTCATCGAAAATGGGTTTCATTTGGTTTCTTCCAACAAGTTGGCCAATACCCAATCGTTGGAATGGTATCAAAACCTTCGGCGTCAATTGGGTTTCTTCGAAAAGGAATACCTTTATGAAACCAATGTGGGGGCGGGATTGCCTTTGATTGATACGATAAAGTTGCTTCACCTTTCGGGAGAAAATATTACGCGTATCCGAGGGGTTTTTTCGGGAACGCTGAGTTATTTGTTCAATGAATTTTCAGCTAAAAACCTTCCATTCAGTAGCATCCTCCAGGAGGCCATGAATCAAGGTTTTACCGAGCCCGATCCTAGGGAAGATCTTTCTGGGAGTGATGTGGCCAGAAAACTTCTTATCTTAGCAAGGGAATTGGATTTGTACAACGAAATGGAAGATGTTTCGGTTCAGAATCTGGTTCCGAAAGAATTGCGCAACGTAAGCAAAGAGGTGTTTTTTCAGAGGCTGAAAGCACTGGATGTGCCCTTTCAAATTCAGAAAAAAAATATTGGGACTAATGAAGTCTTGCGGTATGTTGCAGATTTGAGTGGCCATTTGATGGACGAGCATGGAGCCCAACTTTCGGTTAGGCTTTTGCCTGTCTCAAAGGACAGCGTGTTAGGTCAGTTGAAAGGAAGCGACTCATTGTTCGAAATTTACACCGACAGTTACGGAGCGCACCCCATCGTAATTCAAGGAGCGGGTGCTGGAGCTAAAGTTACTGCCCGTGGGGTATTTGGCGATCTATTACGATTGAGTGAAAAAATATAATGTATGAAAGTTCAGTTAGAGCGAATCAATGAGGCGTACCTTTTGGAAGCAAAAGGTGCTGGTCCCGTATCGGTGTTTATTGACAACAAAACCAGTGAAACAGTTAAAGGGGTGAGCCCCATGGAACTTTTGTTGATGGCCGTTGGAAGCTGCAATGCCATCGACATCATTTATGTACTTAAGAAGCAACGGCAGGTTGTTGCTTCCTACAAGGTTGAAGTAGAAGGCACCCGGACGGAAATACGGCAAGCCAAACCTTTTGAGGCCATTCATGTTAAGGTTTTTTTGGAGGGCGAAATTGTTCCTGAAAAGGCGTTGAGGGCAGCTTCCTTGAGTTTTGAAAAATATTGCTCGGTATCGATTACGCTGGAAAAAGCTGTAAAAGTTACTTACGAAGTGATCCTTAATGGAACTAAAATTTGATTATTTTTAATCATGCTGTCACGTAAAACCAAATACGCGCTCAAGGCACTAAGTTATCTTGCCAAGCAGGAAGGAAACGTACCGGTCCAGATTTCCTCCATTTCGGAATCGGAGAACATTTCTCAAAAATTTTTGGAGAGCATTCTTCTTTCGCTTCGAAAAGCTGGTTTTCTGGGGTCCAAGAAAGGGAAGGGGGGTGGCTACTACCTCTTGGAGCGGACCAGGAAAACACCTATTGCCGCATTT
Source organism: Flavobacteriaceae bacterium UBA6268 (assembly GCA_002440705.1). GTDB lineage: Bacteria > Bacteroidota > Bacteroidia > Flavobacteriales > Flavobacteriaceae > DJVA01. The sequence continues at coordinate 39,075 of DJVA01000042.1, forward strand.
TATCGGGTTTTGGAAGGCCCCATCGCCATGGTACCTTGTGTAAGCCTTAATTTTTATGAAAAATGTGACGATTGCCCCGATGAAGAGCGCTGTGATGTGCATCATTTGATGATCCGCGTGAGGGATAATACCCTTTCCATTTTGGAGAATACAACCTTGGAAGATTTTATCGAGACCAATAATTAATTTGAATCAAGTTTTTTTTGAAATTAAGTTTGTAGCTTTGTAAAATCTCCTAATCCGATAGGAATTATATAAATGGCAAAAATCACCCCTCAAAACCTTCAGTTGTTCAATCAAAACGTGCGCTATGAAGATCCTTTGGAAATCGTAAGCTTTGTATTGGAATTTTCGGAAAGCCCCGTGGTAACGACCAGTTTTGGGCCTTATGCTGCTGCGGTGCTCTATGCATGCAGTCGGGTGAAGAAGGACATCCCCGTTATTTGGTGCGATACGGGATACAACACGGCAGCTACCTACAAACATGCAAGTTTCTTGACCGAAACACTTCAGTTGCATTTGGATATTTTTGCCCCAAAATTTACAACGGCCTTTTTGAATCACACTATGGGTATCCCCAATTTGGACAACCCCAAGCACGCCTTATTTTCAGAAAAGGTAAAACTCGAACCCTTTGAAAGAGCCTTCAAAAAGTACCAGCCCGACGTGTGGTTTACCAACGTGCGTAAAAATCAAACCACATTTCGTGAAGGGCTGGATGTGTTTAGCTTCAGTAAGGACGGAATCCTAAAAGTGAGTCCCTTTTATCATTTTGCCGACGACGAACTTGTGCGGTACATTCAATCGCAAAATTTGCCTTTGGAATTTGACTATTACGATCCTGTGAAAGCGTCAGCGCACCGGGAGTGTGGCATTCACTTTAAATAATATTTTTTGCCTAACAATTGGTAAAGATAATTTTATGCCTTTACTTTGTGCCAGTTCATTAATGTATTGAAATGTTATCAAGAAAGGTGGAGGGAATAGACCCTTTGAAACCTTAGCAACCCTTTGTCCTGCAAAGAAGGTGCTACATTCT
>DJVA01000025.1 GCA_002440705.1 Flavobacteriaceae bacterium UBA6268
AAATCGACCATAATTCTTTACATCTAATATTTCCTTGTACAGAGAAGCCAACGAATGGTAGTGTTTGCTTCCGGAGCCCAAAATGGTATTGGAAGCGTCCCTAAACCGGAAGCGGTATTCAATATAACCGTCGGAATCATTCTCCTCATAAATTTCCAGCGGATCGTCAGAAAAATTCCTGCGGGAATAATCGGAGTTACCACTTAAAAGGGCAATCCGCTTCTGAAATGACGATACATTTGTAGTATCCCAAAGGTTTTCCGGAAGTTGCTTGTAATAATTAAAGCTAAGCCCTCTTTCGCAGCCAATGATCCCATATTCGCTCAAAAAACGCTCTTTCGTTTGGATGACGGCCTGGTCGGTAAACGATCCGTAGAGCTGCTTCATCAAAAACGCATACTCGCTAAAACTTTCAGCAAAACGTGCCAAAAGATGATCCAGGATTTGGTTTCGTCGCACGACGCTGTTATCCAGCGAGCTCAATAGGAGGTTGGTGATGTTTTCATCGGTCGTGTAATTGGCAGAAACCAACTCGTCCAAATCGGTGACGTCTTCGACCAATTGGGTGAAGTAACTTTTACTCAATGTGCCATCAATGGCAAAAAGTTCCTTTACTTTTTGAAGGTGAGCGAAATAGGTGGCCAGCATTTGATCGAAGAACAACAAGTAGGCTTTTAATTGTTTTACCTTCGATTTTTCAGCAGTAGTGGCCGTAGGCCGCACACCAACTGGGCCAACTCCATATACTTCAGGAAAGTCGTTTTGAATGGTAGTAAAACTTCCTATGGTCTGCCCTTTGGCATCGGGAAGCTCCAGTTCCTTACTTTCAGAGGCGACGGATTCTTCCGCTTCTTTAGCTTCCAAGCGGAGGTCCTCCAGATAGGCCTCCACGGCTTCCAAATTAATATTCAACGGTAAAAATCCTTTGTAGTAGCTAAAGGCACTCTTATCACACCGCAAGGGCTTTTTTCCTTCTGGAATACAGATGTTCCAAAGGGTACTGCCATCGCTTTTATCGTTGCAATGATCTATTGTAATGTCGCGAATGACATCGACTCCCTCAATTTTTTGAATGAGATCAATAAGGTCGCTCAATCGGACTTCTTTTTTCAGTTCGGTTGCCAACAATTCTTGATTGTCGATAAAACCGTGTTCCAGTAAGGGTCCATTGAAAATTTCGTCGGTAGTATACCCTTTTTCCAGAAGCGCTTTCAGCGAGTAAAATCGAAGACTGGGCGAAAGATATTCGTCAATGGCGTGAAGGATGATCGCGTGTACTTTTTCTTCATCGGCTTCTGGCAGCAATTCTATTTGTGCACAGACCTTTACAGGATAGGTTTCCACTTCCTCGATATGGATGAGATCTTCGCAAAGGTTACGGTTGGCATGGTACGTAGCCCTTACGGTTTCTTTGATTTGCTTTATTTTTTGAGCAATTTTGACTGGCGTGTCATAGATTTCGGGATCTAGGGAGTCGATTTCAATCAGGACGTCATACAGTCCGTTAAGGATGAATTGTTTTTGTTTATTGGGGGGTATCGCAAAGGGGTTGAAGCCTAATTGATGATTTTTACAATTGGCATAAATTGTTTTTTCATGCTTTTTCAGCCATGCATTTTTAATCCCTTCGATGTCTATAAACAATTTTCGATAATCCAAAGGAGTAATGGGCTTTATGGGCAATGCCTTTTCTGCCGTAAGAAACTGCTCCTTAAGGGCATTAGGATTGTTATCTTCTGCCAGAATAACTTCTACTGGGAGATTGATTCGGTTCCCTAAATCGGTTAAAGCATAACTCAGCACTTCCAAGATAGTAATCCCGGGATCGTGTTCGTTGTAGTCGCTCCATAGCATACTACCTAGCTTCTCGATGTATTCAATGCCTTTTTTCTTTAGGAATTGGAAATCCAGATCGTTTTCTGTAGCGACATTTTTTGGAATACTGATATGTTTGCTCAGGGTAGGCATTCGGTTGTGGTTTTAACAATTGGGGTACTACATTTAGATTCAACGGGATATACAAAATGTTTTTTGGCGGAAACCAAGATGGCCTTCGGACTGCTTGGAACGATATTCACTTTGGCTTCGTAAGCGTCTGTTGTGCTTTTACGGTGTTTCACCACCACATCTTCCAAAAAATCCACATAGGGTAATTGTTCGAGGTATTGCACAATTTTACTTCGGTGGAAGGTCACTCCAAAATTGAGGTTGTTGGTTTCCTCGAAGGCCCATGGCGAAAGGTATTTTTTGATGGCTTCCTCCAATTGGCCCGTATAGAAGTTTTCATCATAACCCTTCCTAAATTTTACACCGGCAGTGATTTCGACTTCTTCATAATCGGGATTGATGATTTCTGCATTGACGAAAAACGAATTGAGGTTATTGACATATTGCTGTACTTCGTTCCGTTTGGCAGTACTAACACGCGGTTGGTAAATGTCGAAGGCATTATTGTTTACAATATCCGGAATCACCACAAGGCTCACGTTACCGGGAGCCAGGTAATTATCGCCAGTGGTATGGTTCAAGCATTTTACTTTATAAATGCTCTTGAACTGCTGTAAAATAAGATGTTCATAATCCCATTGGTTGATTGCCCGATCGCGATGCCTGATGCGTTCACTGACACGGCGGTAATAACTGGCATTGTTTTCTTCCGGACTTCCGCCAAAAGAACTGTACGGTTGTGACACTTTTTTAATTAAGGCATCCCTTTCGGTAAGTTTGCTGATGGTATTGGCCGGAAGCCCTTTTTCCAAATGTGAAAGATCATTGCCTTGATTTATGAAGGTCGCAGTAGTGGCTTGCGCATGGACGTTTAACAATTGGCAAAAAGCATCATAATTTTTATCGGTTTGCGCACGAAGCCATATAAAACCCGAAGGAAGCAAGGTGTTATGGCTTGTAGCTTCCTTCGGGATGGCTACGGTAACGAGACCGGTTTTCAGAAAATTGTCGGTGGTATTTCCCAAAAGATGGTTGCTGTCCAATTCTACCCAAGTGTTATTGGCAAGTAGGGCCCAGGTTATTTTGTCTGGAAAGGCGTAAGCTTCGGCCAATGGATTTTCGGTACCTTCCAAAAATTGGAACAGCAGGTTGATTTGTTGGAGGGGTTCGGCATTTTCAAATCCTATGTAAAGTTCCCCTCCTTTACAATAGGTTGGTAACAGGGTCTCTTGGTTTTCTGCCTGTCCAAAAGGGTGGAGGTGAAATAACTGAATGTTGTTTAAGACCGTATTTTGGGACTCTGCGGTCATGTTCCACTCTTGGTGGGCTTGGTAGGAAAGTACGAGGCTTTCAAGCAAAGGGGTATAGGGCTCATTGGGCAGTACCGTATCTTCCTCGTTCATTAATGCAAGGGCGTATACCTTGGGGTATAAGCTATGCAAAAACGACTGGTTCAACGAAAATTTCAATGGGCCGTTTTCAGTGGTGTGGTAACCGGAGTTTGGAACGGTTAAATGCGTTTCAAAAATGCTTCCGTTCTTTTCAAACAATTCAAAGGCGTTATCAATAGGGGTAAGTACTTCTTCATCAAAGATGGAAACTTTGGCCGTAAAGTAATCGTCCCCAGTTACGTATATGTTGTTGTTACCCGAATTGAATACTTTTATTTCTGAAGTTCCCGTTGGTAGATCATATTTTTTGGTACTGGCATTGTAAGGATAATAAAGGGTTTGAAAATACAACTTGGGCGAGAGGTTAAGGTTGGCGTCGTCTTTTCTATAGGCAATGTAATGGTCCCTAAAGCTGTTTGGTGTATTGAGCCATGCACCGTCCAAGGTAAGCTGGTCCCATTGCTTTTCGAATAATTCATCGTAATCCACATAAAAAGCCGAGCGTTCCAAAGGTTGCGTTCCAAAGGGAAAGAAAGGCTTGCCAGCGGCCAAATCCCCGAAATCGTTCTTCAGTTGGAGGGAAGTAATTCCATCCACTTTTACATCAACCCTAACCGATACCAATGTCTTTTTGAGAAAGTGACTAAAAAAATCGTACCCTGCTGAAGCCTCAGGTTGCGAAGTGTCCAATTTCAGCAACAATAATGGCTGCTTTGTTTGAAAATTTGCCTGATGTACTTTTTCGCTATAGGGAACGATGGATTCTTCGGTTTTGTCGATTTCCAGCGACAGGGTGAGTTTTTTGTTATTGATTGCACTGGAATACCCGGTTTCGATGGATTCTGAAAGGGAATAGGGGCCAATCCACCCTTTTTCCCCCGTGGCATAGACTGCAATGTGGTTTAGTGCAGTAGCCAATGGAAAGGCCCCAATATTTTTTTTGAAGGTATAGGAAAGTTTCACCAAACGACGTCCTTCTTTTAGTGCCAAGGTTGGTGAAGCAATTGCGAAGCCCAATTCCGGATTGGGCAGAAGGTATTCTGGGTTATGATGGCTAGGATATCCAAATGGAAGGAAGGAGGCCCCTTCGTCCAAGGGTTCTTCGATACCATCTTTTGAATTTAGTAAGGGGGCTGCATAGAGCCCGTGTGTTTCTTCTGGATTGGAGCTGTCTATTTTTCGATGGTGGTAGATGCTTTTGAGGGACGCAATTTTAGCAGTGTTAAATACCCTAGTTTCATCCAAGGTATACTGCATTTTTTTACCCAAGGCATCTTTGCCTGCCTCTAAACGATCATCGCTTTCCATCAAAGCTTCATCAGCATTTTTGGCCAATTCAAATAATAAATGGACCTGATCTTCAACAGCTCCTTTTTTCTGAATCTGGAGAATGCTGCCATAATAGAAATCCAAATGCCTTTTCGTTAACAGGTTGAACCGTTTCTTGGTTATTTCCAAAAGCTTTATGAAACTAACGAAAAGTGTTAGGTGAGGGGTTAAGGAGGGTTCTTTTTCAAGGCTGGAAACAAAACTTTCGATGGCCTCTTTTTCGATAAAGAATTTTTCCCAATCCCCGGATGGCGTCACCTCATTTTCGATACCGAAATAATTGACTTCCTTGGCAAAATTGTAGGCAAATTCCATCCATTGATTGACCGAAAAATCGTTGAGATTGAAATTTTCTGGCATCAAGGATTTTTGCAGGCGCTGTGATTGCTCGGTGCCTGCATGAAGTGTTAAATAGGTATGATCACATTTTTTTGCCATGGCTATAATTCACTACCTTCTTTTTTGTAAAATGGAAAGACCATATTGGCCCTCGAGTTGGTGACTCTAATGATGTAGTCTATTTCTATAAGGATTTCTCCTTCCAGTTCGTTGGTGCTGTCCAATGTAATTTTTTGTACTTCGATTCTAGGTTCGTGGTAGAGGATGGCTGTTTCAATCAAGTCCTTGATGTAGGTTTTTAAGGTTACATCAAGGGGTTGAAAGAGGAGTTCTTCCAAGTTGCATCCATACTCCGGTACCATGATCCGTTCCCCCAAACGGGTGGACAGGAGAATGTGCAAACTCTTGTTGATATCCACTACATCGGTAGTGGTTACCAAAGCCCCGGTCTTTTTATCGAAATGAGGTGGAAAACTCCATCCTTCCCCCAAAAAATCTATAGTTTCGTACATAATTCATCCAATTAATACGGTAAATTCACCTAAAACAATGGTTCCACCATGGGCTGTGGAATCGCCCACCCGTGCGGCAGGCATCCCACCAATAAATACGGTCGATGACCCCATGATGATGCTGTCGGGAGGACCTGTGCAAGTGGCCATGTCGCCCACTCGTGCTGCAGGCATATTCCCGATAAGCACCGTTGGTTCCCCTGCAGGAAGAATGGGACCCCCTACATGAGGTACGGTTCCGGTTACCATCGGGCAAACGTGCATGTCGTTGATGCGTGCTGCTGGTGCTCCCATGTTTAATTTATTTGTACCAATGAACCTTTCAGGACCGCTACGGCACTGGTCGATACTTCCGCACCGGCACTGCCTTCAGCCTTGAGTTGCGCATTGGCTTTTACGTTTACATTCATTCCTTCCAAGTTGAGATCTCCTGTGGCCTTGATGCTGAAATCCCCAGCGGTCTCCATGTTCACTCCATTGCTATCCAATGTTAACACATTGGAGTTTTCGTCTTCAATCACAATACTTCCTGCATCTTCATCCAAGGTTATTTTTTTGCCAGCTGGAGTTTCGATGGTAATGGACTTCTTCTCATCATTGAACGTCAGTTTCATCTCACTGCGGGTGGTAAATCCTTTTTCATGGTTGTCATCACTTGCTACAATTGGCGCAGGCTTGGCACTGCTGTGCAGCATTCCCAAAACCACTGCGTGGTTGGGATCGTCGTTAATGAACCCCACTAGTACTTCATCCCCAATTTCAGGACGAAAAAAGGCCCCGCGGTTTTCTCCTGCATCCAATGAAGCTACCCTGGCCCATATCCCTTGTTCTTCGCTATTGATGATGGGTATTTTTACCAAAATGCGTTCTTCCCCATTGGGGTCGTCTTGTAATTGTGTTACCACACCAATCTGCAGTCCGTTTACAGCAGGTAACAACCCTGCGGCAGGAAGGGGGTTAATGTTGTAGCTTTCGCTGAACCATTCTGGGTTGAGCCCAAATTGTGCGTCAATGGCCCAATTGCCTTCAGTAATTTGATGCCGAACAGCACTAATGAACACATTGCCATTGAAGCGATCCCCCACACCTTCCAATTTGAGCATGCAGCCTGGAACTACTTCTGGAATCCCTTGAAATTTTAGAGTGCCCCGGGTTTTGGCCAATTGTTGAAATAAGGCTTTGGCATTGCTCCAACTTTGGAGTAGGGCAGAGTTATTGTTTCCGCCGTGTTTGAGCTCTAGGTTTTCTATTCCCATTACTTCCGCCAAGGTTCCAGAATCCAAATTGCCATTCAAAGCAAGACCTGGATCGTCTGCAGGAGTTTCAACCAATTCTTGATCGGCTGGGTTCCAACCATAGGAGGTAATGGAGCCGAATTGATTTCTGGCATCTATTTCTGAATCAAAAGCCAGCAGGGTAGCGCCAAAAGAAACGGTTTCTACTTCCTCTTGGGATACATCCGGTGCTTTTATGGTTACCTTGCCTTTGTCTACCAATGCAACTTTTCCATTGGCCTGTATGCGGGTAAGCATAAAATCCCAATCGGAAGCATCAAACTGAACCAGTTCGGGATGGGTATAGTCTGTAGACTCCACATCGGCTTCCAGCGAATGATTGCCTATAAGGGCCTCTGCTATTTCAGCATCCGTGCTTTCGTAGAAATAATTGCTTTTGCGACCCAAGGTCATCTTCACAGCCTTGTCCCGACATTCCACGATCAAAACAGATCCATTTTCACGGATTTTAAGTGAATGTTTGATGATAACCCCTTTAAAGATGGTTGTTTCGTCATTGTGATACCCAGCCTTGATTTCAACTTCCTTTCCTGGAATCAATAAATCTTCATTGCTCAGTTTGAAATCCTGTTGGGAGGCTTCGCCATCGAAGAAAACCAATTGTGCAAAAGGAATGCGATTCACCTCTTTCTCCACCACAATCGTTTTTACTTGATATTTTGCAGAAAGTTCAGTGCCATCGATCAAGACTGTGAAAGTGGCAAGATCGGGGCTCTGTGAAGTCGCTATGGTTCGGCTGTTATTCATTTACGAAACTTTTTCAATAGGAGGGAACATGATTTTTTGTCCTACCTTCAATTTTCTAAAATTTTGGAGTTTATTTGCCTTGGCAACTTCCAAGTAGTATTTAGAATCTCCATAAATCTTAAAGGTCATCAGGGGCAGAGTATCTCCTTCGTTCACTACCCGTATGTGTGTTAAATCGGGCGAATTGTTGTTTTCCTTGGCTACCCGTAGGTCTTCTTCCACCGAACCTTTGAATTTGGTTTTTACCACGGCTCGGAGGGGAGTACCATCCGGTCCAAAAAGCTTGAATTCGATGGACATTTCCAGCAGGGTCCCCTTAAAGAGGAGGGTTCCCCAGCCAACCATCACATAATTGGGTTTGTGTTCGTCCCCACTGTAATCGAACACAATTTTTTTGAACTGCTCCAAGTCGTCGATAATACCGTCTCCTGAGGACTCGTCTTGGCCCTTAATGACTCCGGTGCGATCAAAAAGAAAATCCAGTTCAAATTCTTCAGGAGGGGTCCTGACGAATTTTGGTTGTGTGGCACTCGTCCCCTGACCCTGAGCCTCGGTATATTCCACCTTGTATTTTAGGGTGTACTTTTCGGGATTCAGTAAAGTGGTAAATTCGCCATCGCCTACCTTTTGGGTAAACTTATCGTCCTTGTATCCTGTTACCTTCAGCTTTTTGAGTTCGCCAGTGCTCATTATCGTTCTTTTTTACGTTGCTCCCATTGGGAGATCTGTTCCAAGCACATTTCTACGACGTTTTGCTCCTTGGCGCCCGGCTGTTTGTCTGGGGCCGCGTTGGATTGTGCGCTGTCGTTTACGTTGATTTTGATGTACAGTTCCTTGATTTCGATGGGCATTTTAGACCAGTGTAAAATAGTTATACGCCAATTCGATGGTTTCGATTGCAATTTTGTTTTCCTCGGCATTGAGGTCGCTTACGTTCCATTTTACAGGATAGGCATGGACCACATTCCAGGTAATAAGCGGTTCGTGTTCTTCATTAAGCAATTTCACGGTAAGGTCAATGGGTTGAAACTGAAACCCCTCTATGGCATCCCTGCACCAATCAATGAGTTTTGAGTCGGTAACCATCCCTCGCTTGAGCACCAAGTTTGGGAATTTTGTCCTTACCGGAAATTTGTGCTTAAATCGGTTTTCACCCCCTTCTGCAAATTCTTCGGTTTCGATATCAACAGAAAGTCCCGAAACCGATTGAAACTGCACGTCGGATTCTTGAGACGAAATTCCGCTGAATTCCACCTTAAAATGAAAACTTACTGGGGGGTACACTGTGCTCATTAATCACCGTTTTGAATCGTGAGCCCTTCGTGGGCAATTTCCATAGACTCGATAGCGGTTTCATTGGCATCCCCTTTCAAATCGGTAGATTGAACTTTTATGGGAAATGCATTTTTTACCTTCCATACTACTACGGGTTCATGTTCTTCATTCAACATTTTGATGGTGATGTCCCGGCGCTCGATGGTATTCAGTTTTACGGTATTCCACCACTTGTAGTACTCGTTGTCGTTTTTAAACGTGCCACGTTTCAAGGTGATGTTGCTGAATTTTTGCATGCCAGGCATCTTCACTTTGCTGTATTCGGGACTTGCCCCGTGACGGTATTCGATCAACTCGGTTTCCACATCCAGTCCGGAGACTTCCGTGAAACCGATATTTGTTCCTCCCCAGTCTACCGAGAAGTGAAACTTTACTAATGGATATGTTTCTGCCATTTTATTGGTTTTTAATGTTTATGAATGGTTTGATTAGGATTCCTGCATTTTGTGTGAAAATTTCAGGATGATAAATTCGGCAGGGCGCACTACGGCCATACCAATTTCCACGTTCATTTTTCCGTTCAGGATGTCGTCCGCAGTCATGGTTTCTCCCAAGCCCACACGAACGTAAAATGCTTGGTCTGGTTTGGCTCCTGCCAAAGCTCCTGCACGCCATTGAAGGATGAGGAAATTTTCGATCATAGCTCGAACCTTTACCCAGGTGTTTCGATCGTTAGGTTCGAAAACAAACTGCTCAGTTGCTTTTTTGATGGACTCCTCTGCCATATTGAAGAACCGCCTCACCGGGATGTAACGCCATTCGTTGTCGTTTCCGGCCAAGGTGCGAGCCCCCCAAACCATGATGCCTTTTCCAGTGAACGGACGGATGGCATTTACCGATTTCCCGGCAACCACATCCACGTTCAGCCCTTCTTGCTCTTTTTTGTTGATGAGGGTCGTTACCCCAACCACATTGCTCAAACTGGTGTTTGCCGGAGCTTTCCATACACCGCGGTCGTTATCTACGCGCGCATATACTCCAGCCATGGTGGAACTTGGAGGTAGTGTAAGGTATTCGTTTGCGATAGCCGTTACAATGGTTTTCAAGGCTGGAATGGCTTCGATAGCGGAATCTTCGTAGCTGTCCACAAAACTCTGTGAAGTAGCTACAATGTAGTCTACGGCCGACTTCAAGCTACCCCACATATTGGCAATGTCATTGACATGTGGTGCAATTTTTTCGGTATTGGAAGTACCTGTACCAAAATAATTGGTCGTAGCAGTTGTAGGGTCGGTATCGTAATCGATTCCGGTAGCGGATGCAATCGCAAGAGCCGATGTAAGATTGGTGGAATCGTCCTCCATTTTGATGATTTCCTGTACCACATTGTTGATGGCTCCCGTGGTGGCAGAGGTATTCAATTGTGCTTGGATTGTTTCCAACAAATGATCTGCACTACCGCTATGGGAAATACTAACAGGCCCTGCAGTCCCTATTTCAAGGGAATCCCTGATGAAGTCAATTACTTCAGCATAAAAATCGAGAAGGTTGGTGAGGTTAGCTTTGGAGCTGTCTCCCTTCAGAATGCTCGACAAGCCTTCGTATTGTGCATCTAACGAGGGGTAAGCCCCACTCAGGATACTGTTTACAGCTGCCGTGATTTCTGCTTGGTCTTCAACCAAATCGTCCAAATCGTCTGCCAAGGCTTTGGCATTGGCGTCTGCTACCAAATCGGCCAAATCAACCGGACTTCCTGAAAGGTTGATATTGCCTTTGATATCGCTATAATCCACCTGCCTTGGTAAGTTTGCTTTCAGCCATGGCGAGTAAACGGCTCCATACTTTAAATAATTCATCCCAATTCCATTTCTGAAATCCTCTACGGCATCGTCATGGTCCTCTGTGTTTTCCTTAGTGTCCACAATGGCAAAACGATCGCCCAACTCGTTGCATTGGGCCAACATGGCCTGATACAGGCTGTTCATGTTTGTTTGGGACATTAATGGAGCGTCGGGAGCTATCAACAGGGTGGGCTCATCTACCTTTTTGATGGCTTCCAGTCCTTTCAAGAAGCCAGGGGTAGTAACCCCATCGCCATTTTGGATGGTTTCTCCATAGGAACCTACCGAAACAACATAGCAGTCCCCGCCACCATTGGCATAGAACATGCGAACGGCCTCATAGAGGTAGTATTTGTCGGTTAGGTTGATTGAAGACACCTGTTTGAGGGCATCCAGTTCAATGGAAGTGATGTCCACCTCAGGAGCACCTCCAAAATAGGTCACGAAGTCCAGAACCGAAGCAACCTTGGTAGGGACATTCAGTAAGTCTTCGTTTGATTTTTTGGCTTTTTTGGTGTATCCAATAAAGGCCGGAATAGCGGTTTCTACTTGGGCTACCGAAGGAGGGAATATCGAGATTTCCTCCACATAGACGCCCGGCGTTTTGTACGTAGTTGCCATAGTTAAAAATTTAGTTAATGAATATTTCTGAAATGGTTTTTATAATGTTTCCACCACCGTCCTTTTCGAACACCAGTCGGTCGGGTTGGGCAGAAGGTCTTTCAGCACTGTTAAAGCTGTATCCCACGATTCCATTTTTCACTAAGGGTAGCTCGGTAGGATCGGAGGAATGGATCAGGCTTTGATCTGTGGGGTCAATGTAATTCCAAATGGTATTTCTATTTTTGAATTGTATTTTGTACGTATTAGGATTGGATTGTAGGGTTCCGTCCGTATGTAGCACATTACGCGTATTTCCATCGATGCCAGTTGTGTCGTCTCCGGCCATTTCCAATTGCAGGATTCCGAAGAGACCAATCAATTCAGCACCTGTCAATTTTTTTTGCAACTCGGTATAGGTATCGGCTACAATTTCAAAGTCTTCTAGGTCATGCGTAGTCGTTTCCAGATCGATGTAACGAAAACTTCCCCCTTCAGTAAAGGGTTTTTTGTTTGAAAAAAAGTAAGGAATCGTTGGGTTGGCCCCAACGGTTGAGTAGTTTTCGAAAATTCCGTCCTTTATGTACATCAAAAAAGTAAGCTTTAGATCCTGCGCCAAGGGAATCACAGGAGCATAGGTGTTCGGGGCAGTTTCAGTAGAACTTACGTACAGATGAAAACCACTGGGGTGTACCTTGAAAGCCACTTTATGTCCATTTAGTTTTCCCAAAGTTTCCTCGGAAGGAATCAGTTTCATAAACTCCCTGAAATCATATTTCTGAAGTTGCTCATTTTTTAAGGCATTGGTAGCGTCAAAGGCCGTTAACCCGTCGTCAAGAAAGTACCGATGGTAAAAGTTTACCGAGCATAGCGGCTTGTATGTAATGGAAAAGCTCATGAGGTCCGTTTTTCGATGCTTTCAATTTCCAGTATGGGGGTGCCTTTTTTCGCAACCGTAGATCCTTCAACACTTACAATGCTTACCTTATACATCACATTAGGTACCGATTTGCCACCAAGGGTTCCCCATACATAATTGAGTTGTTCAAAAGTGGGGGTATAGAGATCGACTACAAACCTGAATTCTTTTACGGCGTCCAAAGCAGGGATGGTAGGGTTAAGAACCGTATTTTGTTGGTTAAATACTTTTTTCCCCTGAAAAAACTCGATAATGGCAGACAAGGCCGCCATGGATTTGGTGTAAACGGACCTGTTGCAGGAAAAAAGCACATACATATTAAGATTGACAGGCTTGTTCTTGGTTTCGTAATTTCCGTTTTTGAAATGTACGTTGGGATGATTTTTTAGGGCAGTTTCCTCTTCCAGATTGATAAGGGACAGTACCACTTTGTCATTCATGGTGGTGGTATCTGGATCGTCCACCTTGGCAATATTTTCCAAAACCAACAAGTCGGCCTCGGCCAATTTGCTATCCAGAAATTGGGACACTTGGTCCTTAATAATTTCAAGGGTTTCGTAGATCATGGGTAGGAGTTAAGTACTTCCTTTCGGAATACTTTCAAAGCTACTTTCAACCTATATGCGAATCAAGAGTTGTTTAGCTATTTCTTAGCAGTATTTTTACACAGGCCGCAGAGTCTTAATCAGTACTTCATACAGGAAAAACCCTGTAAAATACCATAGGAATTTTCCTGTTTTTTCAAAAAAAACTTGTGAAATATTCGTGATTTGCATTACTTCAACATCAAACTCAAAACAACCGTGTTATGGCAAAACCTAGTAAATGCATCAGCGTGGCTGAAGCACGCGCGCTACAATCCAATTGGACGGCTACCCGTGCTGCCGATATCCAAAAAGTTCAGGGAATTAATGATACCCGCGACTTCACCTTCAGCGTCAACGATCTTCAGGAATTTTTAGACTACGTACAACAAGAGTCCTCCAAACAGGGAATTGCAAATCCTGGCATTCGAATCTATTTCGGGGCCTATGGGGAAGCATCTGGAGGAAAAGCCACTGTTTTTTTGGCCGCTACCGACGGAACCGATGGGGATTCGGGTAATAATTACGATATTGACCCATTGAATACGATTACTGGAGGAATCCCTCCCAATATTTATTGATGAATCATGTAGCAACAGCTATTTATCTTTTAGAAGCAATTGCCTTTATTTCTTCTATTATTTATTATAAAAGAAATAGGGGCAAGCCTTTTTTTTATTTTATGTTGTTTCTGGGATCAGTCGTTTTTTTTGAAAACATAGGCAAATACAATCGATATCCGGAACTTTTTTCATTTATTAATAATACTCCTTTTCAAAAAAACTTTTGGTTATTCAATATTCAGTTATTGATTAGTATGGTTTTTTACGCTATTTTTTTTAGTCTGTTCATAAATAACCAGAGGTCTAAAAGAATTATATATTCTTTAGTAATACTATTTTTCTCAATAGCATCAATAGTTCTTTTTTTTGACGATAACTTTTTCAAGGGTTTTTCGCCCTTTACATTGATTGCTGGATCTATTTTGGTTCTTATTAGTATTTCAATTTATTACTTCGAGCTTTTAAAATCCGAGCAATTATTATCTATTTGGAAGAGCATGGTTTTTTATATTTCAGTAGGTGCATTTGTTTACCACCTCTGTACCACCCCTTTATTCCTTTATAGTATTTTTTTAAAAAGTCAAGCTAATCCAGCTTTCATAGAAACCTATAAAATTGTAGTTTACGTTAGCAATTTATTTTTGTATTTGGTTTATATTTTTGGATTTTTTACCACTCAAAACCAATCTTTAAATGATTGAAAATCAGCAAATATTACTTTTAGTCTATATTGTATTGGTACTATTGGTCTTGGGTGTTTTTATAATTGTATTTGTTGTAGCATTCCAACGCCGCAAAAACAAACTCCTTCTGGAAAAGTTTGAAACGGAGAAAAAGTTCGAGCGGGAACTGGCTCAGTCACAAATCGAAATCCAGGAACAGACCCTTAAAAACATCGCATGGGAATTGCACGACAACGTGGGTCAGTTGCTTTCCGTGGCCAACATGCAACTGGGGATGCTCCTCCCACAATCGGAAGGAACTTTAAAAGAACAACTTTTGGAAACCAAAGAGACCATCGCCTCAAGTGTTCTTGAAATCCGAACCCTTTCGCGTACGCTGAATACGGAAGTGGTGCTCAATAACGGATTGGTAAAAAGCATCCAGTCTGAGCTAGAACGTTTCAATCGGTTGAACTTCCTCAATGCATCCATGGAAGTTAAGGGCGACGAGGTATTTCTTAAGAACGATGCCGAAATTATTTTGTTCCGGATCACGCAGGAATTTTTCTCAAATGTCATCAAACACTCCAAGGCAAAGAATTTATTTGTAAATTTAACCTACGGGAGCAACAAACTTTCCATTTTGCTGGAAGATGATGGCGTCGGTTTTGATATGGATGAAAAAAAGGGCAATTCGGGTCTGCAAAACATGAATAGCAGGGCCAACCTTTTGAAAGCCGAGTGCAATCTGCAATCGGAAAAAGGGAAAGGAACCCGGCTTGAAATTATTTATCCATATTAAAAACCATGAACACACCCCAAATCACCCATGTGGCCATTGTAGACGATCACCTACTTTTCGCAAGTTCCCTGGAAAAATTGATTAATTCCTTCAATGGATTCCAAGTAATTTTTAAAGCTGAAAACGGGGTTGATCTTGGAAGCAAAATCAGGGAAGCTGTGCGCTTGTCCCAAATTCTCTTGCTAGACATCAACATGCCAGTAATGAATGGGTTTGAGACCATGAAATGGCTTAAGGAACAGCATCCCGAAATGAAAGTACTGGCCCTTTCCATGGACGATAACGAACTCTACATCCTAAGGATGCTCAAGGAAGGGGCAAGGGGCTATTTTTTGAAAGATATCCATCCTTCCGAGTTGGAAAAAGCGATGGTAACCGTAAGGGATAAAGGGTTTTATTATTCGGAAAGCGTTACTGAAGTCATGGTAAATGCCCTTCATGGCGACGGACCAGAATTGGACCCCAGTTTTCGGGACGTAGAAATCCAGTTCATACGATTGGCTTGTACAGAACGCACCTATAAGGAAATTGCGGAAGAATTGAAATTGAGCCCTAAAACCATCGATGGCTATAGGCAAGACCTCTTCAAACGTTTGGGGATACGAAATCGTGTCGGACTGGTCATGTATGCCATCAAGCATAAAATTATCGACATTCATTCACACGATCCCAAATCACATCCCTAGGGGTTGGTGCAATGATTTCTATGGGCGTCTGCTTCACCGGATGCAGTAACGTTAGTTTTCTGGCATGTAAGTGAATGCATCCGTCTTCATTACTTCGGTCAAAACCATACTTCAAATCTCCTTTTATGGGACAACCAATGGCAGCAAGCTGTGCCCGTATTTGGTGATGCCTGCCAGTTTCCAAAACAATTTCCAGGGCACGGTAACTTTTTAAGGTGCAGAAGAGGTGGTAGTGCAGGATGGCTTTCTTACTGTCGGGAAGTTGCTTGTTGTAGGCATACGATTTGTTCTGTTTGGCATTTCGCCTAAGGTAATGCACCAAACAGTCGGCTTCATGAGGGGGATTGTTCTTCACGATGGCCCAGTAAACTTTTTCCGTTTCCCGTTGAGCGAAAGAGGCATTCAATCGCGCCAATGCTTTGGAGGTCCTCGCAAAAACCAGAACACCACTCGTTGGGCGGTCCAACCGATGTACTACACCCAAAAATACAGCGCCTGGTTTTTCATACTTTCGGGCGATGTACTGTTTAACAACTTCCGATAACGGAAGATCCCCGGTTTTGTCTCCTTGTACAATGTCGCCGGGTTTTTTGTTGATGACAATCAGGTGATTGTCTTCATAAAGCACTTCGAGGTTTTCAGAATTACTGCGCAAGAGAGTTCATTTAATACTGCTCCGACTCGTTGGGAAAGTCGCCTTTTTTAACGTCCGTGATGTAGTTCTGGAACGCTTTCGACATTTCCTGAAACAAATCCAGGTACCTGCGCAAAAACCTAGGACTAAACTCATGGGTCATGCCTAGCATGTCGTGCATTACAAGTACCTGCCCATCGACACCGCCCCCTGCACCAATTCCGATAACGGGAATCTGGATGGCTTGTGCGATTTCCCCAGCCAATTTTGCGGGAACTTTTTCCAAAACCACGGCGAAGCAACCTAGGCGCTCCAGCATTTGCGCATCTTCTTTCAATTTTTCGGCTTCTTCCTTTTCTTTGGCTCTCACTGAATAGGTCCCAAACTTGTAAATGGATTGCGGAGTCAATCCCAAATGTCCCATCACCGGGATTCCTGCATTCAAGATGCGTTTGATAGATTCTTTCACTTCCTTGCCACCTTCCAGTTTCACCGCATGGGCCCCACTTTCCTTCATAATTCTGATAGCCGAACGCAGCGCTTCTTTAGGATCGCTCTGGTAACTTCCGAAAGGGAGATCGACCACCACCAAACTGCGCTCAATGGCACGTATCACAGAGGAAGCGTGGTAAATCATTTGATCGAGGGTGATGGGTAGGGTAGTTTCGTGACCGGCCATGACATTGGAAGCCGAGTCGCCCACCAAAATGACATCGATACCGGCATTATCCACGATCTTAGCCATGGTGAAATCGTATGCCGTAAGCATGGCAATCTTTTCACCTTGTTGTTTCATATCCACCAGGGTTTTGGTGGTAATGCGTTTGTATTCTTTTTTTGCGGTCGACATGTGTAACGGATTGATGGGTAAAAGTACTAATTTTGAGACGCAATCCTTAATTCTATACCATGAAGTTCACGTTCAGCCTCCTTATTGCCTTGATTTCCATAGTTTCATTTTCCCAGAATTCCTTTTCAGAATCTGATGCCAAGCAAATCATCGATACTTTTTTTGAGGGATTTCATGACGGGGATACGTTGAAAATGAAAAGCGTGATGGTAGACAGTCTACTCTCCCAGACCGTTTTTACTTCGAAAGAAAGGGTTCCGAAGATCATTGAAGGGGATATGAGTGAATTTTTGAAAGCCATTGCAGTGCGCCCAGCGGATCAGGTTTGGGAAGAACGGTTGTTGGGATATCAGGTCCAAATCGATGGGAATTTGGCACACGTGTGGACCCCTTATGAGTTTTGGCTCAATGGTGGTTTCAGTCATTGTGGAGCCAATGCCTTTACCTTGGCCAAAACCGAAGCAGGGTGGAAAATCGTACATTTGATTGATTCCCGGAGGAGGGAAGGGTGTTTGGATTAGCAATCACTAATATTCACCTGAACGGCCAACCCTCCCTCACTGGTTTCTTTGTATTTGGAGGCCATATCCTTGGCAGTTTCCCACATAGTAGCAATGACTTTGTCCAAGGGGACCTTGGCTTTTGAAGGATCAGCTTCCAAAGCCATTTCACAGGCATTAATGGCCTTAATGGCTCCCATAGCATTTCGTTCAATGCAAGGCACCTGTACCAAGCCTGCAATGGGATCGCAGGTAAGGCCCAAATGGTGTTCCATGGCAATTTCGGCGGCCATCAACACTTGTTCGGGGGTGCCTCCCATCAATTCGGTGAGGGCTCCGGCAGCCATGGCTGAAGAAACTCCAATTTCGGCCTGACAACCTCCCATGGCGGCACTGATGGTAGCACCTTTTTTGAAAATACTGCCAATTTCGCCCGCTACCAACAAAAACCGTCGAACGTCTGCAAAATTGGCGTCGTGGTTTTCAATGACCATATAATACATCATCACGGCAGGAATCACCCCCGCGCTTCCGTTGGTAGGAGCCGTTACCACGCGGCCCAAGGAGGCGTTTACCTCATTCACTGCAAGAGCAAAGCACGAAACCCATTTTAGGATTTGCCTAAATTTTACTTCAGTATCCCTGATGGTTTCAATCCACTCCACAGGGTTGGCATAGGGCCTGGCACCTACTAAGTTTTTGTGCATTTCAAAAGCGCGACGGGTCACGTTTAGGCCCCCGGGCAAGGTGCCTTCCGTATGACATCCAGTATACATCGAATCGAGCATCACTTCCCAAATGTGGCGCAACCCATCGTTGATTTCTTTTTCGGAGCGCAGCGAAAGTTCATTTTGAAACACGATTTCGCTAATGGACTTACCTTCCTTTTGGCAATAATGAAGCAATTCATCGGCCTTTTGTATTGGAAACGGAAAGTGCGAGAACAATTCGCGTTTTTTTTTGGCGCGCTTCCGCTCTTTTTGCACCACAAACCCTCCTCCAATGGAGTAATAGGTTTCCGAAATTTTTTTGTCATTTTTCAATACCGCCCGGAAAGTAATTCCATTGGGATGGAACTCTAGAAAGTTACGATTGAATTTTACGGCATTGGAAAGATTGAATGGAATGTTCTTTTCCCCATTGAAATCAAGAAGTTGTTTTGATTGGATGCGCTCCAACGCTTCAGCAATTTTTTCAATAGGGTAGGTCACCGGGTCGGCGCCCAATAACCCCATAACCACTGCGAGGTCTGTAGCATGCCCTTTGCCAGTTAGGGAAAGGGATCCGTACAAGTCGACCGAAATAGCTTCTACGCTGTCAAACAATTCCTTTTTCTTCAGAGTTTCAATCCATCGCAGCGCTGCCCTCCAGGGTCCCAGGGTATGGGAGCTGGAAGGTCCTACGCCAATTTTGAGCATGTCGAAAACACTGATACTTTCCATAGGCTGGTTTGGGTACAAAAGTAATTGCTTTTCGGTATATTTTTTAAAAAATAATTTGGAAATATTCCTATATATATTTGGAAATATTCCATATTTTTGATTTATGGAAGCCATTCAATTGGGAAAAATAGAAAAACCCTCCGATTGCCATGCCCCAGAGGTTTCAAAACAAACAGGGTTCCCCAGTGCGGCTACGCATTACATGGAGGCAACCATCGACTTGAACAAGGAGCTTTCGCGGCATCGGGATGCGACATTTTTTGTACGCATTCAAGGGCAGACCTGGGCCAAGTTGGGAGTGAAAGACCAAGACGTTTTGATTATAGACCGTTCTTTGAAACCGCATCGCCGAAGCTTGATTTTGGCAGTAGACGAGGGGTCGTTTGTATTGCATCGGATGGGGGATGTCCTTGGAAAGGAAGCCTTGGTACTTTGGGGGGTCGTTACCTATATAATTCATAGAACCGTATGATTGCCATGATGGATTGCAATAGTTTTTATGCTTCGTGCGAGCAGGTTTTTCGCCCCGATTTATGGGGAAAACCCGTAGTGGTGTTGAGCAATAACGATGGTTGTGTAATCGCTGCCAACAAAGAGGCCAAACAATTGGCCCATATTCCTATGTTTGAACCGGTGTTTAAGATCCGTGATGTTTTGGTGAAAAACAACGTACAGTTTTTCTCGTCCAATTATACCCTTTACGGCGAGATGTCCCAACGGGTCATGAACATCCTGGAAACTTTTTCTCCCGAAGTCGAAGTGTACAGCATTGATGAGGCCTTTTTGAATTTGGAAGGAATGGGGCATTTGGATTTACAGCGGTACGGACACCAAATAAAGGATACTATTTTCCGGTATGTTGGGCTACCGGTAGGCGTTGGCATTGCACCCACCAAAGTTTTGGCAAAATTGGCCAATCGAATATCCAAGAAAGTAGAAGGGCACGATCATGTGTTTGTAATGGATACGGACGAAAAACGATTGGAAGCCTTGAAATGGGCCAAAATAGGGGATGTTTGGGGTATTGGGAGGCAACTCTCTAAACGGCTGCGAAATATTGGGGTGTTTACGGCATATGATTTTACACAACTGTCTTTGGCTTGGGTCCGGAAAGAAATGACCGTGGTGGGAGAGCGTTTGTGGCGCGAGTTGAGGGGAGAGCCCTGTATGGATTTTACCATCCAACCCAAATCGAAAAAGGCAATTGGTACGGCCAAATCGTTTGGGCAAAAACTCGAGGATTTGGAACGGATGGAAGAAGCTTGCGCGTATTACATTAGCGAAGTGGCAGAAGTATTGCGGACCCAAAAATCGTGTGCCAGTTATCTTCAGGTATTTGTGCATACCAATTATCACAGCAAAGTGGATCGGCAATATTCAAAAAGCATTGTGGTAACACTACCCGTTCCCACAAACAATACGTTCTCTTTAATCGTAGAAGCACGCAAAGCCCTCCAAAGAATTTATGTATCCGGCTACCGCTATAAAAAAGTAGGCGTTAATTTGTATGGAATCATTCCGCAGCAATTCGTTCAGGGAAATCTCTTTGAACCGCCTTTATGTGCCGGAAAGAGTACGTTGATGCAGACCGTTGATGCTATTAACAACAAGTTTGGTAAATCGACTGTATCTTCTGGATTGGTCGGAACGCGGATCAACGAATGGGAACTGATTAAAAAAGAACGGAGTCCCCGTTATACCACAAAGTGGAATGAATTGCTTACCATTGAATAATTTTTTGGATAATTGATGTTTTATGGAGGTTTCGGCTTGCCCATTAAAATTGTACTTTTGAAAAAAAACAAACATGCACATCGATTTAGCGACTGGCATCATCATTGCTGCAAATGTCTTGATTTCACTCATAGGCTTCAATGACTTTTCATTTTTTGAAAAGTATAAGTTCAACATTGCAGGTATACGTAGGGGAGAACAAATACGCATGTTCAGCTCTGGGTTTCTTCATGCCGATTTTGGCCACTTATTTTTTAATATGTTGGCACTTTATTTTTTTGCAGGAGTAGTCATTTACAATGTAGGGGTGCCCAAATTTGTCCTCATCTATTTACTAAGTCTATTGGCTGGTAATTTGCTTTCGTTTGTAATGCACAAGGAAGAATATCATTATAGTGCAGTGGGGGCAAGCGGTGCCGTAATGGGAATATTGTACTCGGCCATACTTTTTGAACCCGAGATGCGGGTCAACTTTATACCGGGTTGGTTGTTTGGAATATTATTTCTGGGTTATTCCATTTACGGAATGAAAAAGCGAATCGGGAATATTGGACACGACGCCCATTTTGGCGGTGCCATTGCGGGTTATTTACTTACGATCGGGTTTGAACCTTCCATTATCGAAACCGATTTAGTGGTAGTGGTTTTGTTGGCTATTCCTATTGTGGTATTGTTTGTGTTATATAAAATGGGTAAAATTTAATTCTAGATATTATGAAAAACATTTCAACGGTTATTATCTTATTCAGTTCCATGATAATGCAAGCTCAAATCCCACCAAAAGCCACGGTCGATGTAAGCGGTGAAGGCACTGTAAAAGTAGTTCCGGATCAAGTGAGTATTACTGTACGTGTAGAAAGCAACGGGAAAAACCCAAAAGAAGTAAAACAATTGAACGATCAAACCGTCAATGAAGTATTTGCTTTTTTGAGGGTTTCTGGTATTCCCGAAAAGAATATCAGGTCAGAGTATATCAATCTTACCAAAAACTACGATTACAATTCCAAGACCTATCAATATGTAGCCAATCAATCGATACGCATTTTTTTGGAAGATCTTTCCAAGTATGAAATGCTTATGAATGGGTTATTGGAAACTGGTATTAACCGAATTGATACCGTTCAGTTTTTATCTTCCAAGGAAGCATCCCTTCAAAGCGAAGCACGGCAGAAAGCCATTTTAAATGCTAAAATGAAGGCTGAAGAATATGTAGCAGCCTTGGGGCAGGCGATTGGCAAAGCGGTTCACATCAGCGAATTTCAAAACGTTTCGGTTCCTTCACCCTACCTTCGCAGTGCGGTCTTGGATTCATCAAATTCCAAAATGCAGACTATGGCACCAGGTGAAATGGAAATACAGGTACAAGTAAACGTTAGCTTTGAATTGCTATAAGTTGTTAGTAATCATCTCCTTATAAATAAAAACACCCCGGCACTGCCGGGGTGTTTTTTTAAAACCATTAACCTACTACTCTTTAATGAGCTGTTTGGTTATTTGTCCATGGGCTCCTTGGATGACCACTAAATAGCTAGCAGTTGCCAATTTTGAGATGTCCATGGATTTTTCAGTTCCCATATTACTTAGATCGAAATCCATCACAAACTTACCAGTCACATCGTAAATAGCAAGTCGCTGCAATGGAATGGATTGAGGATTGCTCAAATTCACAGTCGCTGATGCAGGGTTAGGATAAATAACGATGGTTGAAATATCGAAATCATCATCGATACCCAGTACGCTCTCAACCGTAAGCTCGAAGGTACAGCAGGATTCGTTGCCATACTCGTCCTCGGCGCAGAGGGTAATGGTGTACACCCCGTCGGGAACCAGTGTACCTGCGGCCGGATCCTGTGAGGTAATGGTCACCGGATCGGTACAGTTGTCGGTAGCGGTCGCCTGTCCCTCGCCCCAGTAGTCGGGCAGTTCGTAGAACAGGTTGTTGGCCCCTGGGTCCACGGTCATGTCGCCTGGGCACTCGATGGTTGGCCCGGACTCGTCGACC
>DJVA01000038.1 GCA_002440705.1 Flavobacteriaceae bacterium UBA6268
AGAAAGTGGGTTCGGGCGTTGCTCGAATAAACAATAATAATTGGGCATTGCTATGTCATTCAGAGCGAAGCGAAGGGTCTCTTAAACAACGCCAACGCGACAGTCTGGCTCCTTCGCTAAATCACTCCACTGGAGTGATTCTTTACGCTCGGTCCAATTCCGGGCTTGACCCGGAATCCCCCACCCCACAGGTACTCACAAGCCAATTGACGGTACCGAAGGCATTCCAAGTGCGTGTTAAGTACGTGCTAACTGTATGGATACTGTATGGATACAGTATGGATAGTGTATGGAAAGTGTATGGATGACGCAAATGTACCCAAAGTGACGAAAAGTGACGAAAAGCTGCAAAAAGTGACCGAAAGTGACGAAAAGTGGAAAAAAGGTGCAGAAAGTGGAAAAAAGCGGCAAAAAGGGTCGTTTCCGACGGGGACGGTTTGGAGGTGTGGAAAATTGGGGTATCTTTAAAAAACCATAGAATAAAACCCTAAAACCCTGATGATGAAAAAACTCCTGCTCCTCCTGTTCGCTTTACCCTTCTTTGCGATGGTTGTGGCAAACGATACCTCCAAATTTCTTGGCAAATGGGAGGGCGAGGACAACAAGCAAATTGGGTACCTTACCTTCGAACCGGATGGGTTCCTGTTCATCGAAGTGGATGGGGACGTAATGGGTGGCCAAGAATTTGACCTGGACGGCAAACGGCTGCAGCTTACCTTCGAAGTGAACGACAAAAAAGACCCCATCGAGCTGGACCTGGTCATGACCAACCTGGAAGACCCCGACGACCAAAAGCTATTGCTGTGCATCGTAAGGTTTATCGACGAGGACCACTTTGAACTGGACCCTTCGTTTGACGGCCAACGCCATACGGAATTCAATCCCGTTACGACCATCCTGTTTACGAGGGTGAAGGAATAGGGAACACTTCCCAAAAATATATGAATACGCAAACGGACATTGTACCTATGAAGATTGTGATTTATATTAGCTGTATACTGTAACAATGAGAAACAAAACCCAAAACCCATGCCCCACCCCTTCCACATCGATTTTCTAGACCACGTCGCCCTGCGGGTGCGTGACCTAGAGGTGTCGGTGGCGTGGTACGAAAAGGTGCTGGGCCTTAAAAAATACCAATTGCCGGAATGGGGCCCCTTCCCCATTTTTATGCTCTCCGGGAAAAGCGGGGTAGTCCTCTTTCCCGCCCGTTTGGACGACCCTGCCCTGGACGCCACTTCCCGCAACGTGAAACTAGACCACTTCGCCTTCAACCTAAGCCGTGCTGCTTTTGAAAAAGCCCAACAATACTACGAGGCCTTAGGGCTGGACTACCAACTGCAGAACCACCATTATTTCGACTCCTTGTACACCCACGACCCCGACGGCCATACGGTAGAACTCACCACCCTGAAGGTACCGGAAAAGAACTTTTACCGATTGGATTGAGGACCCCAGCGTTCCCCCATTCAAATTTTTATCGTATCCTTGATCCTTGATGCTCATTACCCTTCAAATACTCTTTTTGCTGCTGGTAGGCTGGGAACTGTTCCGCGAACGGTTTTACCGGCCCCGCGATAGGTACCTGTGGTTCTTGATGGTGTTGACCTTTGGGGTATTTGGGTATTTCTTGTACCTTACTTTTAAACGAAGATGGGTGGCCAAACGAAAATTTAACCCTAAATTCACGGAGCGAGGTCCGGAAACCCCTAACAAAACCCTGTGAAACCCACCAATAAAAAAATAGGCCTGCTGGAAGCCATGTCCATTGGGATTGGGGGCATGGTGGGCGGTGGTATTTTTGCCGTACTGGGATTGGCTGTTTCGCTGTCCAAGGGAGCTACTCCCCTCGCCTTCTTGTTAGCCGGGTTACTGGCCTTAATTACTTCGTACAGCTACATCAAACTCTCCTTGGCCTATCCGGACAGGGGTGGTACCGTAAAATTCATCAACCAAGGTTTTGGGAAAACCCTATTCAGTGGTGCCCTGAACAACCTGTTATGGGTAAGCTACATCATCATGCTTTCGCTCTACGCCTCGGCTTTTGGGTCGTATGCCCCCAATCTGCATTCTTTTGGGGACCAGGCCCTCGATTTCCACCTCTATGCTAGCGGGGTGGTGGTGCTAGCAGCGGCCATCAACTATTTCAGCATCCAGTTGGTGGGACGCATCGAGTCGTATGCCGTGGTCATCAAACTCCTTATCCTCATAGCTTTTGTGGGGGTAGGCCTCTACGGGCTCTTTGGGAACCCCAACCTGCAGCAATTGTCGGTGTCCCAATGGGAGTCGCCCTTAAAGATCCTTACAGGCGGGATGGTCATTTTCCTTGCGTACGAGGGTTTTGAACTAATTGCCAATGCCGTACCCGACCTCAAAAACCCTAAAAAATTGGTCCCTAGGGCCTATTTGTTGTCGGTGCTATTCGTCTTGGTACTTTACATGGTCATTGCTGCAGTGACGGTAGCTTCGCTGCCTTTCGAACAAATTGCGAAGGCCCAGGATTATGTATTGGCCGAGGCTGCCAAACCGCAGTTGGGCACCATTGGCTTCACCATTATTACGGTAGCGGCTTTGATTTCCACGTTTTCGGCCATCAACGCCTCGCTGTATGGGGGAAGTCGGGTGAGCTATGAAATTGCGGAGGACGACGAACTCCCCCACCAACTCACCTTTAAACTCTGGAACCAGCCCATCGGCTTGTTCATTACTACGGTTGCTACACTGGTCCTGTCCAATTTCCTGAAACTGGAAAGTATCTCCACCGCTGGGAGTGTCGGGTTTCTGGTAGTCTTTGCCATGGTGAACTGGGTGGGGTATAAAAAGGCCACAGCCATTAGTGGTAACAAAACCCTACCCTTATTGGGTACTTTGCTTTGTTTGATCGCCTTGGGGGTGATGCTGCAGCAGGAATACGGCTCCAATCAGGAAGGGGTGTTTGTAGCCCTATCGGTGATTGGGGTATGCGTGGTGATGGAATGGATTTACAAAAAGAACTAAAAAGGTTTGTTCTTTACCCAGTCATTTTCAATCCACAATCATTTTTTTGGAGAGGTACTGAAAGCGAATGAAGAGCAGTACGGCCGAAACGGTAAGCCCGGCTAAGAGTCCGATCCAAATGCCCGAACTGCCATAGGCCGTATACATGCCCAGGTAGTAGGAAATGGGAAAGCCTACCAACCAGTAAGCAAAAAAGGTAATCCAAGTGGGGATCATTACGTCTTGCATCCCACGAAGGGCTCCCAAGGCCACCACTTGCAATCCGTCACTTATTTGGAAAATGGCGGCAATAATCATGAGTTTTGCGGCTATTTCCAATACTTGGTAGTTGTCCACAAAATTTTCGGCATCGCCCAGGTCCATGTACAATTTGGGCAACTGTCCATTCAACAGAAAAAAGGCAAGCGCAAAAACTACCGAACAAATAGCGGTGAGCAGAAAGATGGAAAAGGCAATGCGGCGCAATTCGCGAAACCGCTGTAAGCCGCGTTGGTTGCCCACCCGAATCATGGCTGCTACGCTGAAACCCATGGCCACCATGAAGGTCATGGAAGAAAGGTTTAGTGCTATTTGGTTGGCCGCTTGGGGGTTTTTGCCCAAAATACCGGAAAGCCAAATCGCCGCTGTAAAAATGGCGACTTCAAAGAACATCTGCAAGGCCGAAGGGAAACCCAACCCCAAAAGTTTTTTGAGCATGGAGTGCGTAAGCTTAAAGAATTTGATGTGGGTTACATAGTACTTCGATTTGTAGTGCTTGGACATTAAGTTCCATAGGTAGGCCACCATGATGACTCGGGAAGCCAGGGTACCAATGGCAGCACCAACCACCCCCAACTGTGGCATGCCCAGTTTTCCAAAAATGAAAATATAATTGAGCACCACGTTCACCACATTGGCAATGATGGTGGCGTACATAGGGTATTTGGTCATGGAAAGGCCGTCGCTGCATTGTTTGAAGGCCTGAAATATCACCAAAGGCACCAACGAGATGGCGACAAGCGTTAAATAGGGCATGGCCAACTCCACGACCTCCGGGGGTTGTTTCATGATGTGCATCAGTGGTCGTGCGGCAAATACCATCAAAAACAATACAATCCCCAAAACGGTACACAAAAACAACCCATGCTTGAAAGAGGCTTTACCCGTTTCCAGGTTTCCTTCGCCATCGGCCTCGGCCACCAAAGGGGTAATGGCCGTGGAAAAACCGATGCCCAAGGACATAGCGATAAACATGAAGCTATTGCCAAGAGATACGGCAGCCAATTCGGCCGTGCCCAGTTGCCCCACCATCACATTGTCCACAAAGGCCACAAGTGTATGGCCCAGCATCCCCAAAATGACCGGGGTAGCCAATTGAATGTTGTAACGGAATTCCTTGGTGTATTGGTGCAGCACGCTTTTTTAATTGAGGGACAAATTTAGGAAAAGCCATCCTGCCAAACGGCCAGACTTCAAAAAAATTAGGAGGCCTTTAGGTTCCCCAAGTACTGAGAGGGTGTTTGCGAAAGGAACTTCTTGAAGGATTTGTTGAAGGTTACCTTGTTGTTGAAGCCCACTTCATAGGCCACATCAATGATATTGCGATTTTGGTTTTGTTCCAGGATTTCCACAGCATCCTGGATGCGGTATTTGTTGATCAATTCGAAAAAATTTAGACCAAAGTGTTCATTGATGACCTGGGAGGCATTGTGCCGTGTAGTTCCCAATCGGTCGGCCAATTCGTCCAACTTAATATCATTTTGAAGGTATAGCTTCTCTACTTCCAGCAATTGGACCAGATGGGATTTCAGTTCCAGGGAATAGTTGGCCGTAAGCCCTGACTTGGTATATTTTTCAATTTTCTTTCCAAAACTGGCGGCAAAAAGGCTGGGCCGTAAATACGACACGTAACCAATGTAGAGTACCATACCAGCCATGGCAATGATTTGCAAGTGGTAGAGGAATTCGGATCGTGGAATCCATCCCGAAATGGTCATCCCGTACACCAAGTAAGACAGCACATACGCCCCTCCCAGGGTAACCAGGGCATTGATCCAGCGTTGTGCTTCCAGGGTATAGGTTTTGAATTCCTTGTTTTTGAAATACTGCCGTATAATTAAAAACCCATAGATTGAAAGAGAGACAATTTTTGCCGATACAAATCCATAGAGGTACGGTATGCGGTCAAAATTTCCTACATTGAACATGACCTTTACCTTCTCGCTCTCTGGCAGCAAATAGATGGGAAGCAATACCAAGAAAGCCAATGCCGTTGGCAGTAAATGCAAGAGGTCCCATTTTTGGAATTGGTATTTGGTAGTAATCCGTTTAAAGTAGAAATAAATCAAAGGACCGTAGAGGTACGAAAACGAACCCGACATGTACAATACATGCGGAGCCTTGAACCTTAAATTGGTGTTGTAGAGAAAGATATCAAAAATGAACACCGAGTGAATGAGCACAAAGGTACTGATCAACAATTTGGACACCCGATCCTGACCCCTTTTCAGCAGTAAGATAGTGCCAATGAAAAAGCCCGTTAACGCCGAGAACAGATAAAAAAAGTTAATCCAATCAAATCGGAAGGAGTAGGATTTTATCAAACTTTGAAACGCATCGCTTTGTGAAACATTATGAAAGTAACGCGATTCCAAGAACGAAGGTTCTGCGGCATATTTAACATACAGCTCGGCATAATAGGCAGCATCCTCCACCTTATTTTCCCTGGCCGCTAGGATGGCACGTTCCTTATAGAGCTGCAGGGAGTCCTCACTAAACATGGCTTCGTCTGCGGCCGGCTTTACGACAATACCGCCTTGGAGTTTGTTGGAAGCCCGTAAAGTATTGTCGGGAGTCCACAAAACAAGGAGGGTAATCCATACCCATACTAGCTGTATGTATCTGTATCTGCCCATGGGTTAGTGTTCCATTCTGCTAACTTAAAGATACAATTTGTTTTTTATAAATGAAGGTTTTAGGTAATTCCCGATAATAGTTTACTTTGCCAGCCGAAGAAGATTAACCTCTTGAAATGGAAAAATCCCTTGAAAAATCAAGGGATTCATAAACCAATGAAGGGATATCCAAAAAAGGATTTATTTTTTCGAAGCGGGGCCTGTTTGGACTCCATACGTATCAAATAGATACATTAAACTCGCCATGGAGGCAGCGCCCAATTCCAATTCCCGTTTATTGACCGCATCAAAAGTATCGTTTGCGGCATGGTGGTAATCAAAATAGCGCTGGGAGTCGGGGCGAAGTCCAGCCAACACCATCTTTCCGTTTTTAAGGGGACCTATGTCAGCGCCGCTGCCTCCTTTTTCGAAATAATGGATCAAATAGGGTTTGAACAACGGTTCCCAGCTTAACACTTTATTGAAATTGGCCTCATCGCTATCAAAAGAAAAACCACGGGGTGTAAAACCTCCCGCATCACTTTCGAGGGCAAAGACATGGGGTTCATTTTTAGCCTTGGCTTCTTCGGCATATTTTGTTCCACCCCGAAGTCCGTTTTCTTCATTCATGAACAGCACCACCCGAATGCTATGACGGGGTTTGTAATTCAGCTTTTTGAACAAACGAAGCACTTCCATGGATTGGACGCAACCGGCGCCATCGTCGTGGGAACCGTCCGCAAGGTCCCAAGAATCCAGATGTCCTCCCACCACCATGTATCGGTCAGGAAATTCACTTCCTGTGATTTCCCCAATGACGTTGTAGGATTGCACATCGGGGTACATCTTACAGGTTTGTTTGAAATAAAAGAGCAAATCGGGTTTTAAGCTAAGGGCGGCACTCAGGTAGTTGGCTCCATTAGTACTGATGGCACAGGCAGGAATGCGCAACTTTTCGGGGGTATCTCCATAGGACATGGCCCCAGTATGGGGAAAATCGTCTTGGCGCAAGTTCATGGAACGGACCACGACTCCAACCGCACCATACTTTGCAGCTTCCTTAGCCCCGGAATACCGTTGATCCACACATCCTCCGTAGGCATTGAACGTTGCAATGAGGTTGGCTTGCATGGGACGATTGTAAAACACAATCTTTCCTTCAATCTTTTCCCTACCCAACTTTTCAAGTTCGTCTAAGCCCTGCACCTCTACCACTTGGGCCTTGAGCCCCCCGTCTGGGGTTGCCACAGACCCCCCCAAGGCACAAATATTGGCCAGGGTGGTAATCCCAGGTGCCGTTTCAATAAAGGCATATTCGGGAACCCCTCGGGTCCATTTGGGAACCATCACCGGCTGCAGCCATACCCTGTCCAGGCCCAACTTCTCCAATTCTTCCTTAGTAAACGCTATGGCCTTTTCGGCCTCCAATGAGCCAGAGAGGCGCCCGCCAATTTTATTGGACAGGTCGTCCAGCCAATCGTAGCTTTTCCCCTCCAAGAGCGCCATATCAAAGATTTGGCGCAACATAGTAGAGTCTTTCTTATTGACTTGCTGGGCGGCGGCAGGTATCCCCATTAAAAGGACTATTCCCACCAAAAGGGAATTTAAAAAAGTATTATTCATGTTCCAGTTGTTCTTTGTATTCGTCAATTTTGGCTTTCACATCAGGGTCCAAATCGGGTTCCTTAATATCCGTGTAGGCTTGAAGTACCGTTAGCAAAATGGATGCCACCAACAAACGGGCAGCCGGTTTGTTATCGGCAGGAATGTTGTACCAAGGGGCATGTGGCTTGGAAGTTCTGTTAACTGCGTCTTCATAACAGGCCTGATAGGCCTCCCACAACTCGCGTTCCTTTAAATCGTCTGGAGAGAATTTCCAATGCTTTTCCCTTTTCTCTAGGCGCCGGAGGAGCCTGTTTTTTTGTTCTTCCTTGGATAAATTCAGGAAAAACTTGAAAATAATGGTTCCATTTTGGGAAATGATTTTCTCAAAGGCGTTGATTTGCTCGAAGCGGTTTTCCCAAAAGGCATCGTCAATGTCTTTGACCGACTTCACGTTTGGCAGGTATTCCCCCAAAATATATCCGGGATGCACCCGGGTCACCAATACATTTTCGTAATGTGTACGGTTGAAGACCCCAAATTTTCCACGGGCAGGAAGCGCAATGTAATGCCTCCACAAATAATCGTGTTTCCGTTCCAATTCAGTAGGAACCTTGAAACTGTGCACAACCACCCCCCTTGCATTGAAGTCCTTGAAAACTTCCCGCACCAGACTGTCCTTACCCGCAGTATCCATGCCCTGTAAACATACCAGAACGGCATACTTACCATGAGCATACAACGTATCTTGAAGTTCGCCCAACTTTTTTCGGGTGTCTTCGAGCTGTTCTTCCAGCACTTTTTCCGACAGCCCAAAATCCTCATAGGTACTCAGATTCTTTATTGCGGTGTGGGGTTGAATGTAATACTGTTCGCTTTTGATTTTTATCATGATGGTTATTTGCTTGCAAACAATTTGACGTCGTTTTCCGAAACTTCCTTACCGCCCAAAATGATTAAACGTTCCACGACATTTCGGAGTTCGCGGATGTTGCCGGTCCAGTCATAGTCTTGGAGTAATTTCAGTGCCTTTTCCGAAAATTTCTTTTCGGAGGTGCCGTGTTCCTCGGCAATTTTTTGGGTGAAATAATCCACCAACAATGGGATGTCGTCCCTTCTTTCGTTAAGTGCTGGAACTCGAATCAAAATTACGGCCAAACGGTGGTAAAGGTCTTCCCGAAACCTGCCTTCCTCAATCTCCTTTTTCAAATCCTTATTGGTTGCGGCAATGACTCGTACATCTACCTTAATATCCTTATCGCTCCCCACACGTTGTACTTTGTTTTCCTGAAGTGCCCGCAATACTTTGGCCTGTGCCGAGAGACTCATGTCGCCTACTTCATCCAAAAAAATAGTTCCCCCGTTGGCAGCTTCAAATTTTCCGGCACGGTCTTTTGCAGCCGAAGTAAAGGCCCCTTTGACGTGCCCGAACAATTCGCTTTCAATCAACTCACTAGGGATGGCTGCACAATTTACTTCAATCATGGGACCGTTGGCCCGTTCACTTTTTTGATGCAACCAATGTGCCACCAATTCCTTACCGGTACCGTTGGGGCCCGTAATGAGCACACGGGCTTCGGTTGGGGCTACTTTTTCGATCATGTCCTTAATTTGGGCGATGGCATTCGAGGCACCAACCATTTCATATTTTTGACCTACTTTCTTTTTGAGTCGGGTATTTTCCACCACCAATTCCTTACGATCCAATGCAATCCGCACGGTATTGAGCAGTCGGTTTAGATCGGGAGGTTTTGAAATATAATCGAACGCCCCAAGTCGCATCGTATTGACGGCCGTATCCAAATCGCCATGCCCGGAAATCATTACAATGGGTATTTCGGGTTTCAGTTTCTTTACTGCTTCCAATACTTCCACGCCGTCCATTTTGGGCATTTTGATGTCGCACAGAATAAGGTCATAGTCCTCTTTTTTGATGCTTTCGATGCCTACGAGCCCGTCTTCAGCTTCGGCAACCTCGTATCCTTCATTTTCTTCCGATAAAATTTTAACGAGTACCCGACGAATCGCTGCTTCGTCTTCAATAATCAGTATTTTGGACATTTACATGTTTTTGAAGGTTCTAAAATAACAAGTATTCTTTAGACGCAAAGCCAAATTTCGCTAAGATTTTCATAAATAGCCACTCACTTCCCGGTTTGGAAAAGATGCACATCGCGTTGTGGGAACGGAATGGTAACGTTGTTTTCGCGAAAGAGTTGATCGATGCGGAAACGGATATCGCTTTTGATGGCAGGATCGATGAAGCTGTCGGAAATAAAGAAATAAATGCTGAACATAAGGGCCGAATCCCCAAAATCCTCGAACAACACAAAAGGCTTTGGGCGTTTTAGGATGCGATTGTCCTGGGTAACGCTTTTCAGCAACAATTCCTTCACCAATTGGGTATCGCTCCCATAAGCCACACCAACACTCACCGATTCGCGGGTTTGCTTGTGGTTTTGTGTGTAGTTGTAAATGGTATCGCTAATGAACTTATGGTTGGGGATGATAAAAATCTTGTCGTCCCTCGTTATGGCCCTGGTGGTTCGCAACTTGATGTCGATGACACGTCCCACCTTTCCATTGATTTCTATTACGTCGCCCACCAAAAGGGATTTATCCACAATGATGAAAATCCCACCAATGATGTCCTGGAACAATTCCTGCAACGCCAAACCTACCCCAACCAACAATGCCGCAGATGCCGCCAATACTGGGGTTACATTTACCCCGGCAAGGCTCATTACGGTAAACACTACGATTACGTATACAATGTACTTGATGAACTTGAAAACACTGATGAATTTTTGGGTATCGGTTTCTGTCATTTTCCGGGTGTAGATCATCCGGATCCATTTAAGCAGGAATGTGGTAACTACAAAGGAAACTGCAATCAATAAGAGCAGCCCTATGGTAATGTGGATTTGTTTTTCGCCTTCACCCACATGATACCCCCAATTGAGAACATCCTTGATAGTTCCCCAAATATCGACTTTTACAACTTCAGAAATTTTTTCAGTAACCGCCTCTTGCATGCTTAATACTTAAGCCATTTGATGAGCTCCTTGTAGCTGGGTTTTTTTCCGTACATCAAAATTCCCACGCGGTAAATTTTGGCAGCAAACCAAACGGTTCCCATAAAGGTAGCAAATAATATGACAACCGAAATAATTTGTTGCCATAACGGCACCCCAAAGGGAATCCGCATCAACATCACTACGGGCGAGGTGAACGGGATGTACGAGAAAACTTGGGAAACCGTTCCGTGGGGGTCTTCGATGACCGTAAAAAATCCAACATAGACCGCAAGGATTAGCGGTAACAGCATGGGCAGCATAAACTGTTGGGTATCGGTTTCACTATCGACCGCCGCCCCAATGGCTGCGTACATGGAGGCATATAACAGGTAGCCCCCAATAAAAAACAGGATGAACATCACAATCAAATTGGCTACAGGAAGATTGGGCAATTCCTTCATGACATCGGCAACTACCCCTTCCATACCCCCGGGATTGTTTTGAAGCTGTACAAGGGCTTCTTGCTGCTGGGATTGCACGGACGAAACATCAATCCCAAGGATCGAAGGAACCACAATGCTCATGACCCCCAACAAAACAACCCAAGCCACAAATTGGGTAACGCCCGCAAGGGACGTTCCAACTATTTTCCCCAAAAGCAATTTGATAGGCTTCACCGAGGAAATGATTACTTCGATAATGCGACTGGTTTTTTCCTCAATGACACTGCGCATGATCATGTTCCCGTAAATGATGATGAACATAAAAAGCAAATACCCGGCAAGGCCTCCAAAAATAAGCTTCAATCCCGAACCCAACTTGGAAGTTTCCTCGCCCCCAAAGGTTTTAAGTTGGGTATCGATTTTTACCCTTAGGTTTTTTATTTGTTCCGCATCCAGACCTGCTTCGGTAAGTTTTAGGGCATTGGCCTTAGACTGAATCACATCTTCAATATTGTCCATTACAATCAAGGACGGGGTGTCTTCCGAATAGAACGTGATTTTTTTGGAGAGTTCATCAATAGAAGCTGTTTTTGGGATGTACAACAAGCCATAAACCTCGGAATCCTGTGTTGCCTTTTGGGCCGATTCCAGGTCGATGTCTTTCAAAATATTAAACTTGAAGTTGTCCTTATTCTCAAACTGGTTGGCAAACCATCCGCTTTCATCCAATACCGAAATGGTGCGAACCTTATCGTTGTTGAGTTGCGATAGGTAGGCAACCAAACTAAAAATCCCTATCATCAGCAAAGGGCTTAGGAACGTCATGATGATAAACGCCTTGTTGCGCACCTTATTCAAATATTCCCGTTTAATAATTAAGGGTAAATGGTTCATGCCCATGTTAATTGTTTTTTACGGTTTGAATGAAAATATCGTTGGCCGAAGGAACCACTTCCTCAAAATGGGTCACTTCCCCCAAGGTTGTTAGGAAAGTCAGCAGATTGTTGGGCGACTCGTTGGGCGCTATCTTGATGCGGTACTGCAGTTCGTCGTTGATGGTTTTAAAGGTGGCGGGGGTCGTTTCAAACTTCGCCTCCAATTGGGCAGCTACTTTAGATTGATCCCCTGCAAGAAGCCCTATTTCGTAGGTATTGGATCGGTGAGCCCTTTTGATATCGATTAATTTCCCGTCCAGGATTTTATTGGATTTGTGTATCAAGGCAATGTGATCGCACATTTCCTCAACCGACTCCATACGGTGGGTTGAAAAAATAACCGTGGCGCCTTCGTCGCGAAGTTTTAAAATTTCATCCTTAATCAGATTGGCATTGATGGGATCGAAACCACTGAAAGGTTCATCAAAAATGAGCAACTTGGGCTGATGCAAAACCGTGACCACAAACTGGATTTTCTGCGCCATCCCCTTGGACAATTCCTGAATTTTCTTGTTCCACCAATCCCCAATTTCCAAACGTTCAAACCAATGCTTTAAACGCACTTTGGCCTCGGCTTTGGAAAGACCCTTCAGTTGGGCAAGATAAATGGCCTGCTCCCCTACTTTCATCGATTTGTACAACCCCCGTTCTTCGGGCAAGTACCCTATGTGTTGTATGTGGTTGGGCTGAAGGGGTACTCCGTCCAAAAGCACTTGACCAGAGTCCGGTAAAGTAATTTGGTTGATGATACGGATAAAGGTGGTTTTTCCCGCCCCATTGGGTCCCAAAAGTCCAAAAATACTGCCTTTGGGGACTTGGATTGAAACATCGTTGAGTGCTCGGAACGTTCCAAAGGATTTGGATACATTTTGGGCCACAAGCAAGTTTTCCATAAAATAATTTTGATTCGTAAAGTTATAGGATACGTGACAAGCAATAAAACTATTTAAGACAATTTTATCGTGTTGGTAGGGTTTTCTGGCAATTTGTTACAATGGAACAAAAGATACTACTGCCCTAAAAAAACCCACCCCTGACAGAATCAGGGGTGGGAAAAAATTGCTATGAAAA
>DJVA01000062.1 GCA_002440705.1 Flavobacteriaceae bacterium UBA6268
TTTCTTTGTTATTCACAGTATTTGAATTTAAGGTTAGTTGTTTTTTGCTTGTGGTACTGTCTTTCTGTATTGGTTGTATCTCGGGTTTTTCATTATAATTATTACAGGCCAAAAATAAACACAATACCGTGGTTACATAGAATACCGCATATCCAATTTTATAAAAAAATTGCTTCATGTTTTGAAAATATTTATTGTTTTTCCAGGGCTTTAATTTGGTTTTGCAATGCTTCAATCTGTACTTGCTGTTCTTGAATGGCTTTCACCAAAACGGGAATAATTTCAGCATAATTAACGCCTAGTCGTTCTGTTGGGACCCACTCTTTTTTTCCGTTTTCATCTAGGGTTTTCCATTCCTTGTCTACGACTACTTCGGGAAGGATTTCCAGTAAATCTTGGGCTATAAATCCTAGATGAGTAGTACGGTTGTCAATGGCGGGGTCTATCCATTGATAGGTTTTGGGTTTCAATTGCATGATTTTATTGAGACCATAAGTGAGTTCTTGTATATCTTGCTTTTCGCGTACATCACTGGTTTGAATGGTTCCAAGGGTAGCAAAAACCGAAGACCATCTACGAGTGCTAGATCCCAATGTTTTTCCATTATTTATGGAAGGAACAAATTCATTGGCGGTAAAATTAAATTCTGAAATTACGGATGTAAAATCGGCTACCCCTCTTAAAATAGTCAACTCACCATTGGCATCTATGATACGCCAGTCATTTCCAAAATTTCCTGTTCTTAACAATTCCAAACCTGCTTGAAATGCAGGTCCTCCGGTAATTCTAACATAGACATCTCCTCCTCCGGTAATTTCTAATTCTCGCGATGGAGTAAGAGTACCTACGCCCACATCACCAGTACTGGTAATAGCCATTCTATTGGTATTTCCTCCCGTTCTAAAGATGAGTCCATTGTTTAATGCTGAATTATTAAAAATGACGCCCCCTTCTATCGATGCAGCTTCAGAACCAAAGAGTAGTCCTTTTTCGGAAGTGCTGGGCGTTAAGAAATGCTGATACACATTCGTATTATTCTCTAAAACTATTCCTGTATTTCCATTAGAAGTCCCACCACTTATGCCTGCATTTACAATATGCAATCTTCTCGCCGGAGAAGAAGTCCCAATACCCACATTTGTACTGCTAGTTGCACTATTTACACCATTAATACTACCCAAAACCAAGCTGTTACTGCTATCTACTTGCGATCTAGCACCTATGGCTGTTGCATTGGTCAAATTATTGAACCCAACACTGCTATGGGCCCCTATCCCCGTATTAAAAGCTCCCGTTGTATTGCTAATTAAAGCATCTCTTCCTACTGCTGAATTACTAAAACCAGAGGTGTTTAATTGCAAAGCAGCTCCTCCTAGGGCCGTATTGGAATTTCCTGTCGTTGATAATTGAAGCGCACTAGCCCCTATGCCAGTATTCACCTGGCCGCTCGTGTTTTCTCTAAGTGCTAAGGGGCCTATGGCTGTGTTTGATTGACTATCAATATTTTTCAATAATGCTTCATAGCCTACGGCTACATTAAAAAATCCTCCAACATTGGCTTGCATGGCTAAAGAGCCTATGGCTACATTTCTAAACCCTGTTTGATTAAACCGAAGAGATTGATGTCCCATGGCTACATTATCGCTACCGGTACTATTACCAGTTAATGAGTTGGTTCCAAAAGCGGCATTCCTTGCCCCGGTAGTATTACCTTCCAATGAAAAAAAACCAAAAGCGTTATTATTACTGGCTGTTGTATTATTATTCATAGAAAATACGCCCACTGCTGTATTAAAAGAACCAGTGGTATTGTTTTCCATGGCATTATACCCTATTGCGGTATTTTGACTTACGGTATTTGACGCAAGAGCAAATCCACCAATGGCAGTATTTTCACTACCAGCAATATTTGCGCTTAAAGAATTAGTACCAATCGCTGTATTATTATCGCCCGTAGTATTACTTGCCATAGATAGAACCCCCACGGCGCTATTATGGCTCCCTATCGTATTGTTCAATAGAGAATTTGCCCCAAAAGCACTATTGGAATCTCCATTCCCCGAAGCCCTTAAGGCCTGAAAACCAAAAGCACTATTGGCAAAACCACTATTCAATTGGAGTGCAAAAGATCCAAAAGCAGCGGTACTAGACG
Source organism: Flavobacteriaceae bacterium UBA6268 (assembly GCA_002440705.1). Taxonomy (GTDB): domain Bacteria; phylum Bacteroidota; class Bacteroidia; order Flavobacteriales; family Flavobacteriaceae; genus DJVA01. The sequence continues at coordinate 2,153 of DJVA01000062.1, forward strand.
TATTTGCCAATCCTGCCAATAAACCAAAGGAGGTCTTTGTTGTTCCCAAGATACCTGCTAGATTGTTTCCCCTTATGAATTTTAAGTCTTGGTTGTTTGTGGTCCCTAAAAAATTACTTGAAGCTGCTGCATTCCCTGTGAGCTTCCACCCCGTATTTCCATTATTGCCAACGGGCACCCAACTGGTACTTGCTTGCTCCCAATAGTAAAAACCCGGTGTATTGGCACCCACGGTGGTCGTTAAAAAAACGAGCATCCCGTTTTGGTCTACTCCGGGGGTTACCACAGGGAAATCATCAATCCTAGGAATTAAAACCCCATCGGTAGCGGCGGGTGCTGCTGCATTACTGGCAGGGATGTCCAACAGGGATTTAGGCGCTGTGGTGTTAATCCCTACCTGGGCATGTGTCTGAAACCAAAAAAGGGCAAAAAAAGATAAATAATGGGATCTCATAGCTTGTATTCTTTTGGAATACTAAATTGCTACCTCCCCATCTTTTTCACAATACTACTTTGGACGTATTTTAAAGGGGAACCAGTAATTTTGCTTTAAACCCTTTCGAAGAAGTATAAAAAAATTGCCCCTTGTGAAACTGCATTCTTTTTTCAATGTTGAGCAATCCATTTCCAAATTGTTTTACTTCCTTTAGACCAACCCCATTGTCTTCCAAAACAATTTGAAGTATCTTTTTTTCAGAAAGACTTACTTGAAAAAGTACTTCGGTTGCCTCTGAATGCTTTAATGTATTATTAATCAATTCTTTGATGGCATAAAAGAGGTTTTTTCGAAGGGGTCCATGTAGTTCAATGCCTGTGGGATCGAAGTCAATTTCGTGGTACTGAAACAGGATTGGAGTTCCCTCAAAAGTTTTGGATGCATACTGTTTAACATACTCCAAAAAGTCCTGTAGCGTATCATGGGCTTCATTAAGTGTCCAAATAAACGTGTTGAGCCGTTGGCTTATCTCGCTACCGGTTTGGTAAATCTTTATGGCACTTTGCTTTTGTTCTTTTGATACATTGGGGTTTGTTTCTAGCAATTGGGCATGAATCAATATACTGGTTAAACCGCTCCCAATATCATCGTGCAGGTCATTACTTATTTCGGTTTTTTGTTGTAATAATTTTTTTTGTTCTCTATTTCTCCTTCGGAAGAGAAGCAATACTGCCATCAAGGAAAAAATAACCAACAGCGATGCCACCAGTTGTAGAAAGTTTAGCTTTTTTTGCTTTTCAAACTCTTTTCGTTGGATATCAAACAGTTCTTTTTCGGTGGCTACATATTGCTGTGAAATATCCTGAACCAAGAAATTCCCCTTAAAGCGAATGGAATCTTCAATTTGAAGAAGCTTTTCCTGAAGTGCAATGGTTTCTTTGGGCAGCGACAGCGAGTCCAAAACAGAAACCGCCTCTTTGTAAAAAAGCCGCTTAAAGAGGGTATTCACAGGATATTGTTCAATCATTTCTTCACCCTTGGAAAAGTGGTTTAACACCTTTTCTTTTTGAGGAGAAACGGCTTTCATCAAAAAGCCTTCGGCCAGGGTTGCAATATCGTAATAGTTGAATAGCAGTGCAGTTTCTTTACTTTTATTCAAATAAAACACAGCGCTATCATTTTGTTTTCTTCCCAGGTGAATGAGCCCAAAGGTTTGTTCACAGTTTGCAAGGGCTCTTCCGCTATTTTGTAACTGGGCAATGGTATAAGCTTTGGCATTATAGTAATAGGCACTATCCCATTGTTTGCGCTGCAACTTTAATTGCCCAAGGTTATTAAAGATATGTTCGGGAAGGATAAAGGTTCTTAGGTGGTTTTCTCGCTTTTTTTGAGGATAAAAGCCTTCCGCCTTTGTTAGGGAGGCTTCTGCTTGTTGAACATCGGCTATTTCAGCATAATGAATCCCTTTAAAAAAATACAAATCGGCCAAGGCCATACTATCTTTTTCCTGCAAAGCCCAATCAATTCCTTTATCGGCTTCGGCAATACCAAATTGGAACAGCCCAAAATAATAGAACAACTCAGATTGCAAACTGTACAAATCTGAGGGGGGTACGGTTGGGGTCTTTCCCAAATTCCAAATTTTACAGGAATCCAACCATTTTTGCGCCGTGGCAATCTCATCGGTCTCTAGGTAATATTCTGCCCATTGGAAGGCCTTGAGGAGCTTACACTCTTTTGTTTTACAAGTGGAAGGGTCTTGTATAGGATTCTTTTCTGAAGTTTGGGAAATACTTGAATTGAAAGGAAGGATTATTTCTAGTAATACCCAAAAAAGGGGAGCACAAAGAACCTTACGCATGGCGATTAAGGTATTTGTTAACAGCCTCCACACGCGTGTTTACGTGAAGTTTTTCATAGATGTTCTGCACATGTTTCTTGACCGTTCCAAGACTAATGAAGAGTTTTTCGCTCACTTCTTTGTTCAAAAATCCTTTGGCAATTAAATCCAGGATTTCCCTTTCCCTCTCGGTTAAGAGTTCCATTTCCACATTGGGCTTTTTGGAAAATTTTGAAAAACTGTTTACTACTTTCCTCGCAATGCTGGCGCTCATGGGACTCCCACCTTCAAAAAGATCTTCCAATGCCGAAATAATCCTCACGGGACCGTCTGTTTTTAAAATATAACCACTGGCCCCTGCCTCTAAGCTTTCGAATATTTTCTGGTCATCTTCAAACGAAGTGCACATCACAAAAAGAATTTCTGGGCAACGGCTTTTAAGCTGCGAGACACACTCGATGCCACTCAACCTAGGTAAATTAATATCCATTAGTACCGCATCTGGTCTCAATTGGGGGATATGCACCATCGCCTCTTCTGCATTTTTATACCTACCCTCCACCCTAAACTTTTGAGAAGCCTCCAACATAAGGGTCATGGCTTCCAAAAGAGCTTCATGGTCTTCTACAATGACAATTCGGTGCTTCACATAGATAATTTACCACAATAATACTCCATTTGTTTGGGATGTGAAATACGTATTTGGGAGTATAAAAAAACCCACCACAGTGGTGGGCTTTTAGGCTAAGCGAAATGATTTGGGAACTTTCGATTAGCGTTGCTCCAGTATTTTTGAAAGTTTTTCGTTAAGTACCTCTATTTGCTTGGCGTGCATTTCTAACAAGGCTTTTAACTCCTCAATTTCGGTATTTTTTTGATCTAAAATTGCCTGTTGGCTTTCTGTTTTTTCATTTAGTTCCTGAACCGATTTAACCAAAGGCATAATAAATTGCGAGTAAGCAACACTATAATTATCATTAGGATTGGAAGGATTTGGGACATGAAGCCCATCAAAATCGTATCCCAATTCGTTGCAAATCTTTTCAATTTCTTGGGCCAAAAATCCTGTATGTACCATTTGCGTCCCTTCAAGGGACATTTCTTTTTCAGAAAAATCATTTACCCTATTTTTTCGTAAATGGGCATCAAATTTTACAGTGTCGAAATGATAGGTTACGGGCCTTAATTGCGTGATAAAGGAAAGACCCGGTACATTTTCCCTTACATTATACTTGAAACGTGCATCGGAAGGCACACTATAGGCTACCTGCCCTTCAATAATGGTAATTCCTGTATTTCCCAAGCGTATTTTGTTTGATGTATTTACGACCGAGCTTTCTCCAATGGCGGTAGCATCGGTGAGGTTATTAGCCGTAGCGTTGGCATTCCATCCTAGGAATAAATTATCGGTCCCCGTTGTATTATTGGAGCCTGCATTCCATCCCAAAGCCGTATTCCAGTTACCTGTGGTATTTTGCGAGAGCGCAGACTCTCCAATGGCCGTCAATTGGCGTGCCGTATCATTTTCATATAATGCCAAATAACCCATTGCTGTGTTGCTGTTTCCTGTGGTATTGGTGGCAAGTGCATTATGACCAAAGGCAACATTATATTCTCCTGTAGTATTATAATACATTGCCCTAAAACCCATTGCCGTATTGGAGCTCCCTGTGGTATTGCTCCATAAGCTTCGAGAGCCCAATGCAGAGTTATATTGCCCTACGGTATTACCGTATAGAGAACCCGTACCAAAGGCACTATTATGACTACTGGTTGTGTTGCTTTGTAAAGCGCCATTTCCTACAGCTGTAATATCGGTACCAATGGTGTTCGCGGATGCTGCTCCATAGCCAACAGCTGTATTATTTGATCCCGTGGTATTATTAATTAAAGCTTTACCCGTTGCTGTATTATAAGATCCTGTAGTATTTGACCCCAATGCAGATTCTCCTAAAGCTGTGTTTCGTATTCCATCTACATTGACCGCCAAAGCAGCATATCCTATAGCTGTATTTTCATACCCTGTTGTATTACTATCTAAAGCATTAAAACCTACTGCTACATTCCTTTCACCAATGGAATTGCTGCGTAGGGCACGTGTACCTAGAGCCACATTATTGGAGGCTGTGCTATTATTTTCCAATGCCCGAAAACCTATTGCTGTATTATTGGCACCTGTTGAATTTATATACATGGCATAATGCCCCACAGCCGTATTGGAGGATCCTGTTGTTGAGTTTTTTAATGAACTGTTTCCCAAAGCCACATTGCTCACTCCAGTTGTATTTGCGTATAGCGATTGATAGCCAATAGCAGTGTTATCATTTCCCAAATTATTGTATAAAGCTTGTTGTCCTACCGCTGTAGTATAGGAACCTATTGTATTGAAGTAAGAAGCCAAGTATCCAATGGCCACATTGGACGCGCCGGTAGTGGTATTATTCAAAGCCGAAGTCCCTATGGCAATGGTACTATTGCCTGTGTAGTTCCGCAAAGCATTAAAACCAAACGCAATATTATCATATCCCAATTGATTAGAAAGTAACGCATTATTTCCCACGGCAATATTATTTTCCCCGGTAGTATTTTGAGCGGCACTGTAAACGCCAAGCGCTACATTATTTCCTCCGGTAGTATTGTTTTCCAATGCTCGAAAACCTATCGCCGTGTTATTAGCTCCAGTTGTATTATCATACATACTATAAGTACCAATAGCTGAATTGTTATTTCCTTCGGTTGAATAACGAAGTGCATCCTTTCCAATAGCTACATTATCATTTCCAACGGTATTATCACCTAAGCCCCTTAACCCTAATACCGTGTTTCCTGCTCCAGAAGTATTGTCATACATCCCATAAGTGCCAACTACAGTATTTCCGCTAGCCGTTGTAGCATTGCGAAGCGTTTCTCTACCTATGGATACATTATCATTCCCTGTAGTATTTGCATAAAGTGAAAAAAAACCAATCCCAATATTTGAAGTACCTGTAGTTGTTCCATATAAAGCTGCCCTGCCAATGCCCATGTTGGCACTGGTAACATTATTTCGCAAAGCATCAAAGCCAATGGCTAAATTATTAAAACCAGTTGTATTTGAATAGGAAGCGTTATTACCAATAGCTAAATTGTTTTCACCCGTAGTGTTTTGAGAAGCACTGTAAGCCCCAAAGGCTAGATTATTGGATGCTGTGGTATTATTTTCTAAAGCCCTAAAACCCATTGCTGTATTTATCCCCCCAGTCGTGTTATTGCCCATAACATAACTTCCTATAGCCGTATTGGAACTACCTGTGGTAGAACTGTAGAGAGATTGCCTTCCTATAGCAATATTATCGTTTCCTAAAGTATTGGTATACAAAGAAAAATACCCAATTCCTATATTTGATGCCCCTGTGGTTGTTCCATACAACGCAGCCCGCCCTATGGCCATATTAGCACTGGTAAGGTTATTTCTTAAGGCATCCAACCCAATGGCTAGGTTATTAAAACCAATTACATTTGAATACAAGGCGTTATTACCAATGGCAAGATTTAATGACCCCGTGGTATTGTTTAATAACGATTCATTTCCAATAGCCAAATTACTACTAGCAGTATTGGAACTTAGGGTACGATACCCCAATGCAATATTATTGCTCCCAGTAACATTATTATACATAGAAGTCCAACCCATGGAAAGATTTCTTTCTCCTGTGGTATTGGAATATAATGAAGCAACCCCTACCCCTATATTTTCATTTCCTGTAGTATTGCTTAAAAGAGCATTATGGCCTATGGCCACTCCAGAGGCACCTGTTGTATTGGAAAAAAACGCATTATACCCAATAGCCGTGTTGTACGTTGTGGAAGGAGTGGCATCATTTTGTCCAGAACCCACCCCTAAATAGACAGAATTCCCTGTTGCATCGGACTTTCCATCGGTTAAATCGTCAATCTTTTTGGCGCCGCTTCCCACCCCTTTCCAACTGGTCGTGGCTTGTTCCCAATAGTAAAAACCAGGGGTACTGGTGCCTACCGTAGTAGTAAGAAAAACCATCATCCCATTTTGGGCAGCTCCTGGATTTACCGCAGGAAATGCATCGATTTTTGGAATAAGAATCCCATCGGTAGTGCTGGGGGTAGCTGCATTGGAGGAGGTAATTTCCAATAGAGCATTGGGGGACGTTGTATTGATCCCTACTTGCGAGCTCACAAGAAATCCTTTCAGTAAAAGGGCCATCATAAAAAATTGCTTGTACATAATGGTATCATTTGGATACCAAAAATAGGATGACGGTCTATCCCTTTAAACGCTGGTGTGATGACTTGACCCAAAATCCTGATAATTGGTAGAAATTAGCAGAAATTAGGTACTGCCTTCATGAAAACGGCTTCTTTCCAAAAATCGGGCAATTTTCACCATTCATAGGAAATAAAGGGCATTTCTCCATTTTTTTAAAACTTTCATTTCTTAATTTTTACTACTTTCAGAAAAAAAATATCATGATCGATATTGTTATCGTAGACGACGAACCCAATGCACTGAGAAGCCTCGAGTGGGAAATCGAGAATTTTAGCGCAGCATTTTCGGTGAAAGCCACGTTTACAGACCCGCTGGAAGCGATTGCTTTTCTGCGGAAAAATGGGACACAAGCTTTGTTTCTGGATATCGAAATGCCTCAAATGGATGGTTTTACCTTTTTGGAACAATTCCCAAGTAGGGATTTCCCCGTGATCATTACTACTGCCTACGACCGTTATGCCATTAAAGCCATTAAGGAAAACGCGCTTGATTACTTGTTAAAACCCATAGATAGTGAAGATCTGGCCCAGAGTGTAGCGAAGATAAAATCCTTTTGGAACGAAAAAAAAGACACCAGCCTTACTATTTCACCCATCCAAAAAATAAAGATTTACCATCAAGGAAAATACCTGTTTTTTAGCCCAGAACAGATTGTTTACATTAAAAGTGACGCCAATACTTGTGAGCTTTTTTTTGACAACAATCATCCGCTAGTGATTACGCAGACCCTAAAGCAATTGGAAGGGCTCTTGCCCGAAACCCTTTTCCTAAGGGTTCATAACTCCTATATCATCAACCTTAATCATATTAAGGAATACCACAAGGCAGAAGACTATATCATCATGTCCAATAAAAAAGGAATTCCCGTTTCGCGCCAAAGGAAAACCGAAGTAATGAATAGGATCTAATGGAGGACATAGGGAATTATTATTTTTTCTTGTACAGTATTGTTTTTGGGAGCATTTTTATTTTCTTTTTTGTTTCTACCGTTATTTATATCCAAAGCAGGCAACGACTGTTTTTGTATTATTCTTTATATAATTTTTTCCAGTTAAGCTATCTCTTGCTAAGGAACCCGTTCTATGCCGATTCCCTGGATGCTTTCTTTGAGCAACATCGCTTTTTCAATTACGAAATGTATGCCCAGGTACTTTACAATTCCTTCTTGATTCTTTTTTATAAAGATTTCCTCGATTTCGAAAAATTTATCCCAACGTTCAACAGACGCTCCAATAGAGTATTGATTGTGGTGAACATACTCTCCTTCACCCTTTTTATCATGGGCTTTTTTATACCAAAGTCTTTTTTCTACTATTATTATTTCAATTTCTTTTTCCTACCAGGAATCCTTATATACACTATCATAGCGCTGTATAAATCCTTAAAAACCAAAACAAAGCTTGGCTATTTTGCCTTAACCGGAATTTCCATTTACAGCCTCTTGGCCTTCTATGCCTATTACACTACCATCGCAAAAATATTGCACCCGGCACCACTTGCCTATTATTTTTTGGGTGTCTTTTTGGAATCGATTGTCTTCATGGTAGGGATTGGTTACAAAATAAAAGAACTATACAAGGAACGCTTGGAAGCCCAACAAAAAATCATTGAAAAACAGGAATACGAAAAAACCCTCAAATTACAGTACCAAACGCAACTGGAGACCCAACTAAAGGAAAGGGAAAAGGAACTGAAGACGGTTATCCTCGATGCCGAAGCCGAAAAACTAAAAAGCATTACCCATCATTTTGAAAGCCAATTGGCACAGGTAAAGCTACAGTCGCTTCGTAACCAGATGAATCCTCATTTTATCTTTAATGCGTTAAATTCGATCAAGGTCTATTTCATCGACAACGACAAGGAGAAGGCCATCTTTTATCTCAACAAGTTCTCCAAGCTTATACGGGTTATTTTAGAATCTTCTTCAGAAGACAGTATTACGCTAAAGGAAGAACTGGATATCCTCACCTTGTATATGAGCATTGAAAACCTTCGGTTCAGCCAATCAATCCATTTTACCATATCCCATCCCGAAAACCTAAACCTAAAGAAAATAAAGGTGCCCGCTTTGCTGCTTCAGCCCTTTGTGGAAAACGCCATTTGGCATGGCCTCATGCCCAAGGAAGGCAAAAAATCCATTTCCATACTACTGCTAGAACATTCAGACCATTTTGTGCTGCAAATTAAAGACAATGGCATTGGAAGGGAAAAAGCACAGCTTAACAAGAAAAATAAACGTTTGGAAAAAGAATCCTTAGGGTTGAAACTTGCCGATGACCGATTGAATTTTTTCAATAAACAAAACCATACGTCTTACCGCTACCAAATGATTGACCTGTATGACGAACAAAAAAACCCTACCGGTACATTGGTAGAGTTTTTATTTGATTTTTAATGTGTTACCGAAAAGGCGCTTAATCTACATTATCATGTAAAAAGGAATTATTGGAACGCAAATCCAGTTCATCATCGTCGGTATTTACCGTTGTTCGGGACAACTGGCTGTCACTACTATCGGTATCATCCAACTCAATGCCCATACGTTTGTAGGCAGGCTGCTTTTCAATCTCGTCGATCTTGGAGTTGCTGTTCCTGAATTTATAATTGAACTCCTTCATCTTTCGCTTGCGCTCCTCGGTACGGTCGCTCAACAGCTTTGAAATAGGCGAGTTGAGGGGATCGGCAGGTTCATCCAATTCGGTTTCGGTTTCCGGCTTTGCAACGGTTTTGGTTTCAAATTGTAATTCTTCTTCGGCCGCTTCCAGTTTTTTGGAAGGTTTTGCATTATTCAATTGGGCTTCCATCTCTTCGTAATCATCCAAGCTGTAACGCTTCACTCCTTCCCCGGAAATTTCAGTTACCGGAATCACTTCTACCGCCTTCACCTCAATATCTTCAATATTCTTTATAAGCAACTCGGGTTCTTCTTCCTCCTTTTGTTCCGAAAAAATGCGTTGCGGTTTTTCTTCCTTGGAAGTGTGAATGGGCAGGTCAAACATTAAAATTTGATCATCCATCACCATCATTTCTTCGTCCTCTTCAGAATCAACTTCAACCTTTGGGCTTATTACAACCTCTTCTTTTTTGGGCTCCACGATGACAAAATCATTCACATCCATCTCATTGATTTGAAGCTGTTGGAATTCTGCCAAAAAGTGAATATCCACCGAATCGTATTCCACATACAGATTCTTGATAAGTTCGGTCGTTTCGATATATCCTTCAAAGGGTTCTGTTACTTTTGCTGTTTCCAATACTGTAGGTGCAGGTTCCTCCTCTTCTTCAAACAGAATGTGTTTCACTACAGGGGCTTCTTCTTTTTCGGCAATAGAGGGTTGCGCACTTTCAAAAGGCAACGGGATTTCAATGGGTGTAGCCGTTGGTTTTGCACTTAGTTCGTGCTCAGCCTTCTGTTCTTCCTCTAAAGTATGGATGATTTTCTTGGCTTCTGTATTTACGATTTCGTTTTGTTGTTCGGCATTGAAACCTGTTGCAATCACCGTAATGGAAATGGCTCCTTCCAGACTTTCATCTTCCCCTACCCCCATAATGATGTTGGCACTATACCCCGCTTCATCCTGAATGTGGTCGCTAATTTCGCCGATTTCGTCAATGGTGATTTCTTCGGAACCGGAAACGATGAGCAACAAAACGTTTTTGGCTCCCTTGATTTTGTTGTCGTTCAACAAAGGAGAGTCCAGGGCTTTGGCAATGGCGTCCTTTGCCCTGCTTGTACCTACTGCTGTGGCACTCCCCATGATTGCTGTACCACTGTTGGCCAACACTGTTCTCGCATCGCGCAAATCGATGTTTTGCGTGTAGTGGTGGGTAATGACTTCGGCAATGCCCCTAGCAGCCGTGGAAAGTACTTCATCGGCTTTCGAAAAACCGGCCTTGAAACCCAGGTTTCCATATACCTCACGCAACTTATTATTGTTGATGACAATCAACGAATCGACATTTTGACGCAAGTTCTCCACCCCGATGTGGGCTTGATCGTTTCTGATTTTTCCTTCAAATTGAAAAGGAATGGTTACAATACCCACCGTAAGGATTTCCATTTCCTTAGCCATACGGGCAATAATGGGTGCAGCGCCCGTTCCCGTACCGCCGCCCATTCCGGCAGTGATGAAAACCATTTTGGTATTGGTAGCCAACATGTCGCGGATTTCCTCCATACTCTCCACAGCCGATTGCTCTCCAATCTTTGGATTGGCACCCGCACCAAGGCCTTCGGTAAGCGATACCCCTAATTGAATCTTGATGGGTACCGGACTGTTTTCCAAAGCTTGGGCATCGGTGTTGCATATCACGAAATCCACTCCCTTGATGCCTTGACTAAACATATGGTTGATGGCGTTACTTCCGCCACCCCCTACTCCAATGACCTTAATGACATTGGACTGGTTTTTTGGCAGGTCGAACGAGATGTTATCAAATTCAGTGTTGCTGCTCATAGGTTGACAATTTTTGTGAGGTTGTTTATTCTGCGTTATCTAAAAATTCCTTAAACTTTTCAGCCCAGCGATCAAAAAATCGTTTACCGCCTTTATTGGCTGATGGTTTTCCAGGCTTTGTTTCCTGTGGGGTCGCCTCTTCGGAAGCATCCAAATTTTCTGTCAATGCTTCATCATGAGATGTTTTGGGCACCGGTCTTTTGATCTTGCTGTTCAAGCTGCTTAGCACCAACCCAACCGCAGTGGCGTACATGGGGCTGGTGGTTTCACTATCGCTGTCCCCAGCCAAATGCTCATTGGGATAGCCAATACGAGTGTCCATCCCCGTGATGTATTCCACCAATTGTTTGAGGTGGCGCAACTGGGCTCCCCCTCCTGTGAGTACAATCCCGGCGATCAATTTTTTCTTCTGTTCCTCATGCCCATAGTTTTTGATTTCCAGGTACACCTGCTCAATAATCTCAACAACACGTGCGTGTATGATTTTTGAGAGGTTCTTCAAGGTAATCTCTTTAGGTTCTCTTCCCCGCAAACCAGGAATAGAGACAATCTCATTGTCTTTATTTTCGCCAGGCCAAGCGGATCCAAATTTTATTTTCAGCAACTCGGCCTGCTTTTCAATAATGGAACATCCTTCCTTGATGTCTTCGGTAATGACATTTCCGCCAAAGGGAATTACCGCGGTATGCCGAATTATCCCATCTTTGAAAATGGCCAAATCGGTAGTTCCCCCTCCAATATCAATCAACGCTACGCCAGCTTCCTTTTCCTCTTGGCTCAAAACGGCATTGGCTGATGCAAGGGGTTCCAGAGTAATCCCAGCCAATTCCAATCCCGCACTTTTAACACATCTGCCAATATTCCGGATGGAAGAAACCTGGCCTACCACAACATGAAAGTTTGCCTCCAACCTACCTCCATACATCCCTATAGGTTCTTTGATCTCTGCCTGCCCATCCACTTTAAAATCCTGTGGAAGCACATGAATGATTTCTTCTCCGGGAAGCATGACCAATTTGTGAACTTGGTTGCACAAACGGTCAATGTCTTCGTCATTGATTACTTCATCGCTATTGGGGCGTGTAATGTAGTCGCTATGTTGTAGGCTTCGGATGTGCTGTCCGGCAATTCCCACCACCACTTCCGAGATTTTCATTCCCGAGGAAGTTTCGGCATCCTGTACCGCTTGCTGTATGGATTGAATGGTTTGCGTAATGTTATTCACCACACCACGATGCACCCCCAAGCTTTTGGACTTTCCAATTCCAAGTATCTCCATTTTCCCATACTCATTGGTACGCCCAATCATGGCCACAATTTTTGTGGTTCCAATGTCCAAACCAACGGCGATGTTTTGATTCTCCATGATTTATTTTTTTGTTGCTACCACTTGATTGCCAAATTCCAAATTCACCAAACGGTAGTTGGTGAGCTTATTTTCTTTTGTTGCTTTCTGAAAAAAAGCCTTAAAGTTTTGAAACTTCTTTGCCATATTTTCAGGTTTTCCAAAAAGCACCTTAAAGTCCTGTTTTCTCAAAAAAAGCAACACGCGCCCATCGTTTTGTTCCTCAAGCCCCGTAACCATTTCATTCATAAATACATCCTTTCTAACCGCATGCAATAAAGGCATCAATTCTTCAAAATTGTTCCCGGAACTACCTGTAATGAGTGGCACCCTAGCTGAATAGACACTGGAAAGGGGCATTTTTTTACCGTCTTCATCTATATAAAAATGGGCTGAAGTTGCCACACGGGCGATGGGATTCCGTTGTTCGATTTTTGCCCCCAACCTACCATCAATAGTTACAAAAACCTGAGCATCACGCACCATAGGATTTTGCAACAACCTGCTTTCCATTTCATTCAAAACTAAAGTTTCTTTAGGGATACTCGTAACACTGTCATTATTTTGTATTAACAATTTATTAACCGCTGAAATGGTAATGAATGGACTGTTCAAATCGGTGAATTGGACGTCTATATCGGTCAGTTTCCGAGTACCATTCCTTTTGTTTGCAAAACTGAACAGCACTCCCGTTAGCACCAGTAAAATCAATAGTTTTACTATGTTCCACTTACCTCTCATCTTCCAAATATTTTACAACGGATTCTACTTCGGCCCCAATATCGCCAGCACCAACCATCAACTTTATTTTACAAGGTGAATTCTTAATCCTTTCCGCGATATTTTTTTTATCAATTAGGGACTTTTTGGGATTTGAAATTTGCCCCAAAAGCCAATTGGAATCGACCCCTGGAATTGGGACCTCACGTGCAGGGTATAGATCCAGTAGTACCACCTCGTCAAACTGGGAAAGGCTTTGCGCAAAACCTTTGGCAAAATCGCGGGTACGGGAGTACAAGTGCGGTTGAAACACGATGATTTTTTGATCGTTGGGATACATTTCAGAAACCGCCTGGAACAGTGCCTCGATCTCGGTTGGATGGTGGGCGTAATCATCGATCAACACCAAATGCTCGGTTTTGATCTTGTAGCTGAATCGCCGTTCGACCCCTTTGAATGATAACAAAGCTTTGGGCAGGCCGGGAGTTGGGGTTCCCGCAGTAATGGCCATACCCAAAGCTGTTACCGCATTTAGTAGGTTATGATGTCCGGGCAGTAAAAATTTAAGTGTTTTAATTGTTTCTGTTGGGGTTTTTAAATCGAATACATAATGCCCGTTTTCGATTCGGACATTTCTCGCTTCAAAATCGGCTGCTTCTTCAATAGCAACCGTTTTTCCCGAAATTGGCAGTCCTTTTTTGACCAATAATTTTTCGGGATCCTTCACCAAAGCAGCAAAGGCTTTAAAGGATGCTTCTACGGCAGCCGAATCGCCATAAATGTCCAAATGATCGGAATCCATGGAAGTAACACAGGCAATATCGGGTTGCAATTGCAAAAATGAACGGTCAAATTCATCGGCTTCCACTACCGAAAAGGTATTTCCTTGATGAATGAAATTGGAGTGATAATTTTCGGCAATGCCTCCCAAGAATGCTGTCACAGGCATCCCTGAAGCAGCCATCAAATGCCCTAGAATGGCCGAAGTAGTTGTCTTTCCATGGGTGCCAGCAACGGCCAAGCACAGAGTGTCCCGCGTCACTTCGCCCAAAAGCCTTGAACGTTTCACTACTTCAAATCCTCTGGAGATAAAGTAATTAAGCAAGATGCTGTCCTTAGGAATGGCAGGGGTGTAAACCACCAAGGTATTTGCTGTGGTCAATTGGAGGTGGATGGTGGCTTCGAGATCCTCATAAACAATGACTATTCCCTCTTTTTCCAGTTGTTTGGTCAGTTCAGTAGGTGTTTTGTCGTACCCCAATACTGTTTTGCCCAATCGTTGGAGGTAACGCGCCAAAGCGCTCATCCCAATGCCTCCGATGCCAATGAAATAGCAAAACGATATGTCCTTAAGCGGTTTCATGGTTGCTCTTTCAATAATTTTTCGATTTCTGAAACAATTTCTATGGTGGCTTGGGGTTTTGCCAATTTTTTCAAGTTTTTTCCTAGTTGCTGCTGAAGGGCATCATCCATAATCATTTTTGAAAAAACAGTTTCAAATGTGGCGTCCAAATCCTTTTCAGGAATCATTAATGCGGCCGCTTCTTTTACAATAGCTGCAGCATTTTTTGTCTGATGGTCTTCTGCTACATTAGGCGATGGAATAAACAGCACTGGCTTCCCTACTAAAGAGAGTTCCGAAACCGACAAAGCCCCGGAACGTGAAATGATGAAATCTGCTGCTGCATAGGCCAAATCCATCCGGTCCAAAAAGGCATGAACTTGCACATTCGCTTGGGATTCTCCCTTATAAATTTCGTAGTAATACGTTCCACATTGCCATACCACTTGAAGGTCTTTGGAGTTGAGAAAGTCCAGCGAGTCGTGGATCAATTCATTGATCCTGCGTGCACCCAAACTTCCACCCAAAACCAACAAGGTTTTTTTATTGGGCAGAAGGTTGAAGAATTTTTTGGATTCCTCTTTTTTCGAATCAATTTCCAGAAGGTCCTGTCTAACGGGATTGCCTGTAAATACAATTTTATCCTTCGGAAAGAATTGCTCCATCCCAGTATAGGCTACACAAATACTTTTTACGTGTTTGCTGAGCCATTTATTGGTAACCCCAGCATGGCTGTTTTGTTCCTGAATTAAACACGGAATCCCTTTCTTTGAGGCCACGCGAAGCAAGGGAGCGCTGGCATAGCCTCCTGTGCCAATGGCTACATTAGGTTGGAACTTTTTGATGATTTTTTTGGAGCGCAGAAGACTCGAGACCAGCTTTAATGGAAACAGGAGATTGGCCCATTTCAGGGAGCGTTGCAATCCAGAAATCCACAAACCCTCAATCGGGTAACCTGCTTTTGGCACCTTTTCCATTTCCATTCGGTCCTTAGCGCCCACAAATAGAAATGTTGCATCGGGATGCCTAGCTTTCAATTCGTTGGCAATAGCGATTGCAGGGTAAATATGCCCTCCGGTTCCTCCTCCTGATATGATAAATCTATAGGGCTTCACTTAATATATCCAATGGGTTTTCTTCTTTTTCTTCTTTCAGGGCAACTTCCCGCTTGGCACTAACGCTCAAAATCATACCTAAGGCCAGGCAAGTCATCCAAACAGAGGTTCCCCCACTACTGATTAACGGCAGTGTTTGTCCCGTAACCGGAAATAATTCGACAGCCACTCCCATGTTAATCATGGCTTGAAAAATGATGGGTATACCCACACCTACTACCAAAAGTTTTCCAAACAGCGAAGTACTTTTATGTACTACAATAACCAGTCGAAACAACAACAACAAATACAGGAGCAATAGCAGTAAGGCGCCTGCCATTCCAAATTCCTCGACAATCACCGCATAGATGAAGTCGGAAGAGGATTGTGGCAAAAAATTCTTTTGCACGCTCTTGCCAGGTCCTAAACCAACCACTCCGCCGGAAGCAATCGCAATTTTTGCCTTTTCAATTTGATAGTCGGCCTCGGTATCTTCGGCGTCAAAAAAGTTCTTAACCCGATTTTCCCAAGTTTGTACTTTTACTGCCAAAGAACTAATGTTCGTTATTTTCGCAAATCCATAAAATAGGCCTAATCCAACCACTCCGCACAATAAAATCAGCGCTAAGTAGCGAAGGGGATAACCCCCTATAAATACCAGAACCAGCACCATACTAAATATGATGGCCGTCGTGGAAAAGTTGGCTGGCAGAATTAATGCCAGCACCAAAAAAACCGGCGTCCATAAAGGCAGTAAGGTTTCTTTGAAAGTAATGGTTTTGTCCTTGATGCGAGAAAGGTATCGGGCTACATACACCATTAGCACAACCCCTGCCAATGAAGAAGTTTGAAAAGTAACCCCTACAAATGGGATGCGGATCCACCTACTGGCATTGGCCCCTTCAATGGTGGTTCCCTGACTAAGTGTTATCAAAAGTAAGATAACAACAATAGGCAATGCAATAATGGACAACCCCCTGAAATAGTGGTACGGAATTTTATGAACCCCATACAAAATGGCAAATCCCAATAGTAAATGCGCAAAATGTTTAATCAGGAATTTCAAGGTATTGCCATCGCCGTACAAATAGGCCAGGTTACTGCTGGCACTGTAGACCGGCAAGAAGGAAAACACCGCTAATAGGGCAGCTACTGCCCATATAGCACGATCACCTTGAATATGTCGGAAAATGGTTTTCATCACAAATTTCTTACGGCTTCCTTAAATTGACGCCCACGATCTTCATAATTCTCAAACAGGTCGAAACTGGCACAAGCAGGCGAGAGTAAAACTGTTTCCCCTTTTTCGGCCAATCGATAAGCAACGGCTACTGCATCTTTCATGCTTTCGGTCTCTACCATCATGTCTACTACATTGCCAAATGCATTGACGATTTTTTCGTTGTCTACCCCCAAACAGATAATAGCCTTTACTTTTTCATTGACGAGGGGGAGTAATTCACTATAATCGTTGCCTTTATCCACGCCCCCAACTATCCAAACTGTTGGTGTTTCCATACTTTCCAGTGCATAAAAGGCAGCATTTACGTTGGTAGCCTTAGAATCGTTAATGTAGGTTACATGATTGATTTTCAATACCTTTTCCAAACGATGCTCTACTCCCTGAAAATGCTCCATGGATTCCCGAATGGTATCCTTCCGTATTTTCAGTAATGTAGCTACTGTGGCTGCTGCCATGGCATTTTTCAAGTTGTGGTTTCCTGTAAGTTGTAGGTTTGTGATTGGCATGGTAAACGTGTTATGTTTGGTAATTATTTTGATATTTTTTCCTTCCAGAAAGGCCCCTTTTTTCAAAGTTTTTTTAATGGAAAATGGTAATGTTTGTGCAGCGATTGGGAATTTTGACAATGCGTTTTCGATTACGGGATCGTCTGTATCGTATATGAAATAATCCTCCTTGGTTTGGTTCATTACAATCCGAAACTTGGAAGCGATATACTTGTTAAAGTCTTGATCGTATCGATCCAAATGATCGGGTGTAATGTTGGTGAGCACGGCAATATGGGGCTTAAATTTTTCGATACCATCCAATTGAAAGCTACTTAATTCCAATACAAAATTCTCATAAGTGTCTTCGGCAACTTCCTCTGCAAAGCTTTTCCCAATATTGCCCCCAAGCGCCACATTGAGCCCTCCGTCTTCCAACAAACGGTGGGTAAGTGTGGTAGTGGTGGTTTTTCCATTGCTTCCTGTAATCCCAATTATTTTCGCATCTGTAAAATGTGATGCAAACTCAATTTCAGAAATGACTTTTATCCCAGCATTCCTGAGTTTAATTACAATAGGAGCATGGTCTGGAATCCCCGGACTCTTCATAACCACTTCCGCAACAAGAATTTTTGCTTCCGTATGCCCTCCTTCTTCCCATTCCACTGCATGATATTCAAGAACGTTTTTATAGGTTTCCTTTATTTTTCCGAAGTCGGAAACAAAAACTTCGTATCCTTTTTTCTTTCCTAAAATGGCCGTGCCTACTCCGCTCTCGCCTGCTCCCAAAATGACCAAACGCCCCGCCACGGTTATCTAATTTTAAGCGTTACAATTGTTAATACGGCCAATACAATCCCTACAATCCAAAAGCGTGTTACGATCTTACTTTCATGGTATCCTTTTATTTGGTAATGATGGTGTAAGGGTGACATTCGAAAAATCCGTCGGCCCTCCCCGTATTTCTTCTTGGTATACTTGAACCAGCTTACTTGCAATACCACTGATAGGTTTTCCATCAAGAAAATTCCGCAGAGGATAGGAATGAGCCATTCCTTGCGTATGGCAATGGCAATGACAGCAATGATCCCTCCAATGGTCAAACTTCCCGTATCGCCCATAAAAACTTGGGCTGGGTAGGTATTGTACCACAAAAAGCCAATAAGGGCTCCCACAAAAGACATGATAAAAATGGTCAACTCACCGGTATTGGGGATGTACATGATGTTTAGGTAATCGGAAAAAATTACGTTACCGGAAACCCAGGCAAATATGGCCAGGGTTACCCCAATGATCGCCGAGCTTCCCGCAGCAAGTCCGTCGATTCCATCGGTTAAATTGGCTCCATTGGAAACTGCAGTGATGATAAAAATGACGATGGGTATGAAAATAATCCACGCATACTTTTTGTAATCGTCTCCCATCCAAGTGACCAATTTTTCATAATTGATTTCATTGTCTTTAACAAAGGGAAGGGTCGTTAACAACGTTTTTTCTTCGGCGTAAAAATCGTTACTCGCATTTTGGGCAACCTGATGGGGCACGTCCAATTTTTCGCGACGTACTGTAATATCGTCATGAAAATACATGGTGGCACCAACAATGATCCCCAAACCTACTTGTCCAAACACCTTGAATTTTCCCGGTAGCCCAGCTTTATCTTTCTTGAATTTTTTGATGTAATCGTCAATAAACCCGATGGTTCCCATCCAAACGGTGGTAATTAGCAGCATGATTACGTAAATGTTTTCAAGCTTGGCAAATAGGAGTACGGGCACAATGGTAGCCAGAATAATGATGATACCTCCCATAGTTGGAGTACCCGCTTTTTCATTCTGGCCTTCCAGTCCCAGATTACGGATGGTTTCACCAACTTGTTTTCTTTGCAACAACAAGATGATTTTCTTCCCATATACCGTTGCAATAAACAATGAGAGCATCACGGCCAATGCGGCCCTAAAGGTGATAAACTGAAACAGGCCAGCCCCGGGGACGTTATAGGTTTTTTCAAGAAAATCGAACAAATAGTACAGCATCTTACTTGTTTAAGTCGGTTAGCATTTGGTTCACAATTTTAAAATCATCAAAATCAAAGCGCTTTCCTTTTACTTCCTGATAGGTTTCATGTCCTTTTCCAGCTATCAGAACAATATCGCCGGCATGTGCCATCTGGCAGGCAGTTTTAATAGCTTGCTTCCTGTCAGTAATGGACAAAGTTTTTTTGAAATGTTCTGCAGGCACTCCCCTTTCAATAGCTGCTATGATTGCTTCCGGATCTTCACTTCTAGGGTTGTCGCTGGTAAAAATGACCTTGGTACTCAATAACGATGCAATCAGTCCCATTTTTGGGCGTTTCTCGGCATCGCGATCCCCGCCACAACCTACTACCGTAATCACTGCTTCATTTCCAGTTCGAATGGTATTGATGGTCTCCAATACGTTCTTCAAAGCATCAGGGGTATGGGCATAGTCTACAATGGCAGTAATTTGACTATTGGAAACGGCATATTGAAACCGACCTTCTACACTTTCCAAAGTACTCATGAGTTTTAGGGTTTCGATACGTTCCAATCCCAAAAGGTCTGCGGTGGCATAAATTGCCAGTAAATTGTAGGCGTTGAAATGTCCTATGAGCTTTACCCAAAGTTCTTGATTGTCAATTTTCAACAACATCCCGTTGAATTGGTTTTCCAAAATCTGAGCCTTATAATCGGCAAGTGATTTCAACGCGTAGGTATATTTTTTGGCCTTGGTATTCTGAAGCATTACAGGGCCGTTTTTATCGTCAAAATTGGCAAGGGCAAATGCCGACTTTGGCAAGGCGTCAAAAAAGGATTTCTTTACATCCCTATAGCTCTTGAAATCCTTATGGTAGTCCAAATGATCGTGGGATAAGTTGGTAAAAATGCCTCCTGCAAATTTTAAATGCTCGGTACGTTTTTGATCGATGCCGTGCGAACTGACTTCCATAAAACAATAGGCCAATCCCTGATCGACCATTTCCCTTAGGTATCGGTTAATGGTTAAGGAATCGGGCGTTGTGTGTGTAGCAGGATACGATTTGTTAGCCACTTTAATGTTTACTGTAGACAATAAGCCGGTAGCATAACCTGCTTTGGTAAACAATTGGTATAATAAAGTAGCGATGGTGGTTTTACCGTTAGTTCCGGTAACCCCAACCAAATAAAGCGCTTCCGAGGGGTTGTCATAATAATTGGCTGCCATGATGGCCAATGCCTTGTGGGTGTCGGGCACCTGTACGTAAGTAATGCCATTAATGAAGCTTTCGGGCAATTGTTCACATACAATGGCCAATGCCCCTTTATCTGCAGCCATCTTTAGAAATTGATGTCCGTCCGAGAGCATTCCCTTAAGTGCCACAAAAACATCGTTAAGCCCTACTTTTCGCGAATCGAATTCGATATTATGAATGGCCACCGAGGTATCCCCTACTATTTTTTCAAGGGTTACCTTGTACAATATGTCCTTTAATACGGTCAAGATAGATTGAGTATTATTTGTTGTCCTTTACGGATGGGTTGACCGGAGGGAATGGATTGTTGAACGACTTCACCTTGCCCTTGGGCAATGACCTTCATTCCCAGGTTTTCAAGCAACGAAATAGCATCCATGGCCGTCATGCCAATCACATCGGGTACTTGCCGTGCATTTTCGCGCAGTTTTTTTCCATACCTATCATAATCGGATGCCACAGAAGGAAGCACGGGTGTTTTTTCACTTACTTCATCAATTAATGGAGTATCCGTATATATTTTTTGGGCAATTCTTTTGAAAACCGGCCCCGTAACATCAGCACCATAATAGCCCTTTTTGGTACTTGGCTTGTGGATGACTACAATGCACGAATACTTGGGATTGTCTGCCGGAAAATAACCAGAAAAGGAGGAAATGTATTTTCGGTCTTTATCCCAGCCCTCAATCCAGTATTCAGTCCGTGCCGTACCAGTTTTGCCAGCCATCGGGAAGTTTTCCGAATAAAGGCTCTTCCCTGTACCACGTTGAACGATGTTCTTAAGGATGTCCTGTATTTCTGAAAGGGTTTTATCTGAACAAATTTTTGGGTTTATAATTTCGGCGTCAAACTTCTCCGTCTTTTGGTTGGACCTTCTAATTTCCTTAATAAACCTAGGTTTTACAAGCGTGCCGTTGTTGGCTATGGCGTTATAAAAAGCAAGGGTTTGGAGCGGGGTAATTTTTAAATTATATCCATAGGCCATGGACGGTAATGCATTTTTGCTCCACTTTTTGTCTCCTGGTTCGGGGATTTCGGGTTTTCCTTCTCCATTGATGGGAATCCCAAGTGGTTGGTTAAGATGCCAATCTTTAAAATGATCAATAAATTTTTGTGGGGTTTTGGCGTAGTGGTCATCTACGATTGTGGCCAAACCAATGTTGGAAGAAACCTCTAATGCCTTGGCTGCTGAAATTTTTCCATGGCCTTTGGTATCAGTAATGGTACGCCCATAAAATGGTTTGCTCCCCAATCGGGTATCTACTACTGTTGCAGTATCAATAACACGATCTTCCAAAGCGGCCATAAAAGCCATGGTTTTGAATGTAGAGCCTGGTTCATGGCTTTCCCAAATAGCGTAATTAAATTTTTCATAATACGTTCCAGCACGGGTACGGCCCAAATTGGAAATCGCCTTTACCTCGCCTGTTTTAACTTCCATCACAATCACACAACCATGATCGGCTTCGTAATACTCCATTTGTTTCAGGAGGGCATGATGGGCAATGTCCTGGATGTTTACATTGATTGTTGTTAGGATATCGAAACCATCTTGAGGTTCTACTTCGTTTTCGTCTGAAACAGGTTTCCACTGCCCTTGTGCAATTTTTTGCTTCATCCGTTGGCCGTTCTTCCCTTTCAAAAAAGCATCGAATGCCCCTTCAAAACCCACCTCGTAAATTCCCTTTTCATTGGCCTGATTTCCAACCAAACGTTCCCCAATCTTTCCAAGAGGGTGTTCCCTTACAGTGTGTTGTTCTACTATTATTCCGCCCCTATAAGGCCCTTTGTTGAACAAAGGCATGTGCTTTACCTTGATGTAATCGGAATAGCCCAGCCCCTTGGCAACCAATAGGTACCGATTGCCATCGGCACGGGCTTTACGAAACATGGCTTGATAATGGGAGACCGGTTTGTTGAAGAGCTGGGACAGTTCTTTGCAAAGGGGCTGTAATTGCGCATTGAAATCTTCCGAGGTTACCGTTACAGCGTCAAAACGAATGTCATACTTTGGAACAGAAGTAGCCAGTAAACTTCCATCGTCCGCAAAAATATTTCCCCGGTTTGCAGGAATTACAAAGTTATGGGTGGTATTGAGCGTGGCCAACTCCCTATATTTATCGCCTTCCACAAACTGAATCGCTACCAATTTGTACACAATGAGCGCTGCAAAAATGAACATCCCCCCTGCTACAAAATAAAACCGATTCAATATGTTTCTTTCCGATACGGCCACTACTTGGTTCCTTTTTTAATGATGATTTTTTGTGGTGGGATTTCAGAGGGAAATAACCCCCTGCTTTCCATAGCATTAATAATTCGTGTTTCCATTTTGGCGCGCATCAGTTGCATGCGCACATCTACGTATTCACTTTTCAACTCCTTAACTTCATTGTTGAGATTGGCAATTTCATGTACTTTTTTATCGGCTTGATGCGAGCTTGCGATCATGACAAGTGCCAATACGGAAAGGAAAATGATGAACCGCCAATTTTTAAAGGCATCATCACTTACCAAAAACGTTCCTTTAATGATATGGTAAAAGCTCTTTTTCATGCTATTTTTCCGCAATCCTAAGTTTGGCACTGCGTGCCCTGCTATTCCGTGAAATCTCTTCCTCTGAAGGAACGATAAACTTCCCTATGGCCCTGAAAGGAACTTCGGCCCTTCCGTAAATATCTTTTTCCGGCTCTCCCTCAAACAGCCCATTGCGCATAAAGCGCTTTACCAGCCGGTCTTCCAACGAATGGTAGGAAATCAAACTCAAACGCCCTCCCGTTTTCAAGACTTCTGTTGTTTGTAATAAAAACTCTTTTAATACCTCCAATTCTTGGTTTACTTCAATGCGTATGGCCTGGAACACCTGCGCCAAAATTTTATGTTCCTTGTGCTTGGGTACAAACTTGCCCAAAGCGGCCTTCAGTTGCTCGCTGGTTGTGATGGGCTTTGTTTTTCGAAAGGTTACAATCATACGGGCCATACCAGCCGCAGCTCGTAATTCGCCATACTCCAAAAGGATTTTCCGAAGATTTTTTTCGTCATAATCATTGATTACCTCTACTGCCGATAGTGCTGCATGCTGGTTCATGCGCATGTCCAAAACCGATTCGAATCTTGTCGAAAACCCACGCTCAGGCTCATCAAATTGATGTGAAGAGACCCCAAAGTCTCCCAATATCCCATCCACTGAAGTATGCCCGTAAAAACGAAGGAATCGCTTCAGGAACCTAAAGTTTTCATTGATGAGCATGAAACGCGGATCGTCGATAGCATTTTTAAGAGCGTCTTTATCTTGATCGAAAGCCAATAACTTTCCTTTTTCATTGAGTCGCTTAAGGATTTCCATGGAGTGTCCGCCGCCGCCAAAGGTAACATCCACATAAACCCCGCCAGGTTGGATGTTGAGACCATCTACGGACTCCTTCAGCAAAACCGGGTTATGATACTCCATCGTCCTTCTCCTTGGCATTCCCCATCACTTCTTCTGCCAAATCGGCAAAATCGTTAGCGGCGTCATCAATTGCCTTTTCATATTTTTCACGGTCCCAGATTTCCACGATGGTAATGGCAGAAGAGACCACAATCTCTTTCCCAATACCGGCAAACGCCATCAAGTCCCTTGGAATATTTAGGCGTCCTGTTGCATCCATTTCAACGGTTCGGACCCCCGCAGTAAACCGACGGATGAAGTCGTTATTTTTTCGATTGAAACGGTTCAGGGAACTTACCTTCTCCATCAATTTTTGCCATTCCTCCATGGGATAGAGTTCCAGGCAAGGCTGAAATACCGCACGCTTAATCACAAACCCGGAAGTGGCTACGGGCGCCAACTGCTTTTTCAAGTCGGCCGGAACCATGACCCGTCCTTTCGTATCAGCCTTGCAATGGTATGTCCCAATGAGATTTAGCATTTGTATTTCTGAATGGATTATTGAAATCAAATATAAATGAAAAATCCCACTTTTTACCACTTTTTACCACTTTGTTGATAAGTTTTACCACTGCGCTTGGTTTTGGAGCATTTCAACTGCGATAAAAATGAAAGGCCCCTCTTCCAATGGATCGTAACCTCTTAAAGTTCTCAAGCAGTTTTGCTTGGTTAGGTTTCGGTAAAATTTGTTTACTTTTGCTTTAGGTTTTAAGAATTCTTATGGCATACCCCCTCAAGAAAGAAGGCAAATATTCCTACCTTGAAATAGGTGAAGGAACTCCTATTGTGATCATGCACGGACTCATGGGAGGGTTGAGCAATTTTGATGGTGTGGTGGATTTTTTTCCAAAAAAAGGGTATAAGGTTGTCATTCCCGAACTCCCTATTTATGCCATGCCCATCCTAAAAACCAATGTAAAGAACATTGCCATTTTTGTGGCAAAATTTATTGACTATAAAGGGTACGACCGAGTGATTCTTTTAGGAAATTCCCTAGGTGGACACATCGGCCTTATGGTGACAAAATTATACCCCCACAAAGTGAAAGCACTCGTAATTACAGGAAGTTCCGGGCTCTATGAAAGCGCCATGGGCGAAACCTATCCAAAGCGTGGGGACTATGAATACATCAAACAGAAAGCCGAAAACGTCTTTTATGATCCTGCTGTAGCGACCAAGGAAATTGTTGATGAAGTCTATGCCAGTGTCAATGATCGAAACAAGCTAATTAGGACCCTTTCCATCGCAAAAAGTGCCATTCGTCACAATATGGCAAAAGATTTGCCCCACATGCCAAATCCAACTTGCATTATTTGGGGCCGAAACGATACGGTAACACCTCCGGAAGTTGCCGAGGAATTTCACGAATTGTTGCCAGATTCCGACCTTTTTTGGATTGATAAATGTGGCCATGCTGCCATGATGGAACACCCCGATGCGTTCAATAAAATTTTATACGACTGGTTACGGGATCGCGGATTTTAATTTTCCTACATGAAAATTTCCTCAGCAGAATTTGTGATGAGCAACAGCGATGTTGCACAGTGTCCCAAAGGCCGTTTCCCCGAATACGCCTTTATAGGCAGGTCCAATGTGGGAAAATCTTCCCTCATCAACATGTTGATGCAACGTAAAAGTCTTGCCAAAACTAGTGGTCGGCCAGGAAAAACCCAACTCATCAATCATTTTCTAATCAATAAAAATTGGTATTTGGTAGATCTACCCGGTTACGGCTATGCAAGGGTATCAAAATCCAGCAAAAAAACATTTCAGAAATTTATTACCCAATACTTTGAAAAACGGCAACAACTTGTTTTAGGTTTTGTATTAATAGACTGCCGTCACGAGCCGCAACCCATCGATTTAGCGTTCATGGAATGGCTTGGTGAAAGCCAAATTCCCTTCAACATTGTTTTTACCAAGGCCGATAAATTAAAGCCAATGGCGTTGGAAAGAAACCTAAAAGCGTACGAACTTAAAATGTTGGAAAGCTGGGAGGAAATGCCGCAATACTTCATTACCTCATCCCAGAATAGCTTGGGTAGGGAGTCGTTGCTTGAATACATCGACAAACTCAATGATTCTTTAAGCGCTCTTTAATTTCAATTATAAATTCATCTACCGATGCTATGGCATTTATTTCAGAAGCGCCCATAAACAATTCCTTCTTTCCGCTCCTATCTTCCAAAAGAATAAGTGGGAGCATTTCATAATGAAATTTAGTGTGCCATTCGGTAAACCATTCATTGGAATAAAAAAACCGCATTGGTATTTGGCTACTTTCCCGAAAGTTTTTCCACGCTGCACGTTCAGAAGAGAGGGTTTTGGTGAATGCGAAAAGTTTACACACTTCTGGACCGATAAATTGACGGTGATTTCCAAAAATGGAGTCCAAATAATGACGAGAAACATTGTAAACAAAAATGAATCCCATCTTTTACTTTAACTCCAGCTTCTCCGCAAAATAATCGCAGAAATCCCGCATGGTAGCTGCCATTTTTTCATCGTTGGTTGCACGTTGGTAGGTATTGGCCATGGAAGTAAGTGTTTGATAAAAAAACAGCTTCATTTCGTCCAAAGGCATGTCCTTGGTCCACAAATCAATTCGCAGGGCTTCTTTGGCTTTGCTGTCCCAAACCGATAGTAGCATGGCTTTGCTTTCCATACGCTCCACACCTCCATCGGGGGCATTCCAGTGCAATTTCTCCGGAATCCTATTTTCGTCCATGGTTACCGTAAGGGTAATCTCAGAGGTTATTTTCGTCATTTTTTTGGTTTGTATTTAGAATTTTGAAAGATATCGCTGGGTTGTTTTTGCAGCAATTGATTGATGGAAACAGGGCGCTCCTTCATATATGACCTAACAATTTGCCAACCCACCCATTTTCCAATCATTCCTGGAGATTCGTTGTCGATTTCCAAATTAAATTTTGAAAAAGGGGCCGGCAAAATAAACCGTTGGGACAATTTGGGATCGGTACTGAAAAGCAATTCATTTTCAACAAAATAGCGCCAAATTTCCGTCTCATTTGCTTCAGCCCATGCGATTTCCGCTTCCGTATACCCTATTTTTTCCGAATCGGAAACCTCAGGAAGCCATAGGTCCTTTAGGTACAATTCTTTTCCATAATAAATCATTTGCGCCAAAAAAGTACGCTCTGTAGAAGGAACAATCAAGTGTCGTGCGTATACCGATGCTACGTTTGGCATTAACTGGGAAGGCTTCATCTCTTTGGAGATGTACTTGGAGATTCCTTCATAAAAAAAGTGATCGCTACCAAGGTAATTGTCCAAGGCTAGGATAAGTAGGGTATCATTAGCAAAAACGCTGTTGCGGTAATCGACATCAGAAGTTGTGGTATAGACCCGAGGCACTTGTATTTTGGGAACATAATATTGGATGTGTTGGAAAAGTGAAACAAGTGGAACCTCTAACTTGTCGTTATTAGGAAAGACCTTCATCACCTCTTCTTCCAACTGTGCTTGGAGGGTATCGCCAAGTTTCATTTCCCAGATGCTGTCTGCGTACGATTCCGGAAAGAAAAAGGGAAACTCTTTTTTCAACTGGGGCAGACCAGAAATTTCTGCATGGGCAAAAATAGTATCAAAACGTACAATGTTTAGGTCTACAGGAATTGAGCCAATGGTTTTTTCCAGCTTCGACTTTGAGTCGCACGAGCTTATGAATACCACCACAAACGCCACCAAAAGTACTTTCACCCAATGGAATGTTTTCATCTGTATAAAATATTTGATAAAGTGAAAGATGGAATGCCCTTATCAATCATCATCGACAGGTTTGCAAATCTTGTTAATGGGCATTTCATAAATAACGGAAAGGTTTATTTTAAATTTTGTTGCCTACCTTTGTGCAAGGCAAAGGTACCATTAATCTTTTTTTTAAAACACAGCATCGCTTATGCACACTGAAAAAGTTACCTTACACATTAGCAATTGGTTAAAAGAGTATGCCACAAATGCAAAAATGGAAGGATTTGTTGTGGGTGTTAGTGGCGGCATAGATTCGGCGGTAACATCCAGTCTGTGTGCCTTAACCGGCATGCGTACGTTATGTGTGGAAATGCCCATTCACCAAGCTACTTCACAGGTTACAAGGGCGCAAGAACACATAACACAATTGAAGGAACGGTTTGCCAATGTAAGCGATGTGCGAGTCGATTTAACACCAGTCTTTGAAGAATTCAAAAAGCAAGCGCCACAAACCGAAAACGACCCTTCCCTAGACTTAAGCTTGGCCAATACGCGAGCTCGCTTACGCATGACAACACTTTATTATTTTGCTGGATTGCATCGATACCTTGTTGCCGGAACGGGCAATAAAGTGGAAGATTTTGGAGTAGGTTTTTACACCAAATACGGGGATGGCGGTGTAGATTTAAGCCCCATAGCCGACTTGATGAAAAGTGAAGTATACGCACTGGGTTCATTTTTGAAAGTTCCGAATTCGATCATGGAAGCAGCTCCAACCGATGGCCTTTTTGGCGACAGTAGGACCGATGAAGACCAATTGGGAGCTAGCTATGACGAACTTGAATGGGCGATGAAAATGAAAGACCTGGGCATGACTGCCAAGGACTTCGACGGACGTGAAAAAAAGGTGTTCGAACTCTTTGTCCATTTACACCAAGCCAACCGTCATAAGATGATCCCCATCCCTGTTTGTGAAATCCCTTCCTTATGGAAGCAATAATCCGTTCTTCAACGAATTTTCATGTTGTTGGACGAAAAATAAATTCCGCGTTAGCACTTTTTCATAGTTTTGATTTTGTAGTATAAATATTACAAAACCTCACACTTAATTTCATTGTCCCCAGTTTTTAAGTGTTTTAAAAACATTAGGATATAGAATGAAGAAAATAGTTATTGCAGATCATCACCCTGTGACGAGAAAGGGGATTTCTTGTATGCTAAAAAAATCGAATGATTTTACTATTGTAGGAAAGGCCAATAACGGGGAGGAATTATTTGAAAGCCTTGAAAGCATCAAGCCCGATATTTTAATCATGGAGATTGATATGCCCCAAATTAATGGAATCAATGTCTTGAGGAGTATCAAAACCGAATTTCCTGCTACTAGAATAATGATTTTTTCGCAGCATCCTGAAGAGATCTATGCACTTCGGGCCATCAAATCGGGGGCAGCAGGCTATGTTTCAAAAACAGCATCCACCAAACTCTTTATAAAAGCCCTCAAGCAAATAGCCAAAGGCGGCATCTTCCTCAACGAAGAATTGACCACTACCTTTACCAGTAGGAATGTGGGAGAGTCCAGTGCTATTAGCCGTTACAAAAAATTGTCGTCAAGGGAAATAGAGGTACTCAACCTACTCTCTAGCGGTAAGCGCAATAAGGACATTGCCAATGCCTTAGACATCAACGAAAAGACGGTGAGTACTTACAAAACGCGATTGCTTAAAAAATTAAAGGTTGACAACCTGGCTGATTTGATCAACCAATCGCGCATGTTTCAATTTGGGAATTAAACTACGCGACGCAACCGGTTGGCTAAAATATCTCTCAGTTTATTGTAATCCTGAACCTCTTCCGGGATGTTACGGTCCACGTAAGCTCCATTTTCTACAGGACTCTCAGCAAGATTTTTAATTTTAAGGTTTACCAAATGGCGCCTTAAATTCAAAATGGTTTCGCTCACCATTTGTGAAATTCCCTGTTTTTTGTCTTTTACATAAATTTCCCTGCGGTCCCAATGGTGCAATTGGTGCTTCTCCTCGTCCATTAAAATATGGGTAACTATTTCCGAAAACGCTGCTGGAAGTTCTTGCACAAAATGATCTAATTTAAGGGAGCCCTCCTGGTGGTATTTATTGATGATGTCGAAATACAACTTTTGGAATGCCTCATTGGTAAACTCGATTTCATCTTCCTGTAAATCCAGGTAAATTTTTTCAAAAACCTTTGCTTTCACCCACTCCGGCTTAAAGACAATTTTTCCCGAATCGGAAGTTTCCATAACCAACTCTTCAAACGCTTCCTCCATATCGCCATATAAGAGCAATAGCTCAATGATTTTTTGTTCCAATTCAAATAGAAAATCCACTTTCTCCAAAACTTCCCTTTCCGGGGGCACCACTTGCATCGAAACCGCATCTTGGGCTTTTCTCTTGGAAGCATCCCGCTGTTCCTTCTGAAGCATTTGGGCCAAGGTACTGAACAATACCTCTTCACTAATATCCATAATTCGAGCGCATTCCTTCAAATACACCTCTTGCTTAATATGATCGGGAATCTTGGAAATACTGGTCACCATATCGCGAATGGTCTCTGCCTTCTTGATGGGATCGTTCTTGGTTTCCTTGGCCAAAAGGGATGCTTTGAAATTGATGAAATCCCAGGCATTTTCCTCGAGGTACACTGTTAATTCCTCCAAAGAATGGCTTCGTGCAAAACTATCGGGATCCTCTCCCTCGGGGAAGGTACAGATACGCACGTTAAGCCCCTGTTCCAAAATAAGGTCGACCCCTCTAAGTGAAGCCCTAAGTCCTGCCGCATCACCGTCAAAAAGCAGGGTAACGTTTTTGGTCAATCGGTGAATCAATCTTATTTGTTCGGGTGTCAAAGCCGTTCCCGAAGAGGATACCACGTTCTCGATACCCGACTGATGCATTTGAATGACATCAGTATATCCTTCCACCAAATAACAATTGTCTTCTTTTGCAATGGTTTGCTTGGCAAAGTAGATGCCGTAAAGTACCTTGCTTTTGTGGTACACTTCACTTTCTGGCGAGTTGAGGTATTTTGCCGATTTTTTGTCGTTTGTCAAAATACGGCCGCCAAAACCCAAGACCCTTCCGCTTAAGCTATGGATCGGAAAAATGACGCGTCCTTTGAACCGATCGAACTGTTTATCGCCTTTAACAATGGTCAGTCCGGTTTTTTCCAAATAAGAAAGCTGGTACCCTTTCTTGAGTGCTTCGGAAGTAAAGGCATCCCACGCATCCAGGGCATATCCTAGCTGAAATTTCTGAATGGTTTCTGAAGTAAATCCCCGCTCTTTAAAATACGTGAGCCCAATGGCCTTACCCGAATCCGTATCGGTAAGGGATTCATTAAAAAAATCCCTGGCAAACTCATTGATCAAGTACAGGCTTTCCCGTTCGTTGGCTTCATCCTTCTCTTCGTCCGTTTGTTGGGTTTCTTCAATCTCGATTCCGTATTTCTTGGCCAGGTACTTAATGGCCTCAGGATAGGTAAAATGTTCGTGTTCCATCAGGAAGGCCACCACGTTGCCTCCTTTACCGCTGGAAAAATCCTTCCAGATTTGTTTCACCGGAGAAACCATAAAACTAGGCGTTTTCTCATTGGTGAAAGGGCTTAATCCTTTGTAGTTGCTTCCCGATTTTTTCAACTGCACAAAATCGCCAACAACCTCTTCCACACGGGCCGTGTCAAATACTTGATCGATGGTAATTTTTGAAATCAAACTGAAATGGGTTCTAAACCGTAAAAATACAATTTTAAACACAAAAAGGCCTCCCTTGGGAAGCCTTTAATGAGGTGTCAAACACCTTGGCTAATCCATATCAAAGCGAAGCCCCAAGGACACATTGTGCAAATCCACAGGGTTATCCTTAAAAATGGGATTGAGGTCGTACTTGGCATATAAAGCAACATCCCTCCACCCTACGTAAGCGGCCAAGCCATAGACCACATTGTTGGTATTGTAATTGGCCTTTAGTTTTTGTTTGATGTGCTCCCCATCTTCTTCAAACTTCAGTTTTTGGCGTGCTCCCAAATTAAGGCCTGCATAGCCACCTAGACCCAATTTTACTTTGTTGTAGGTGGAATACCGAAAATAGTTTTCGTGCTCGATTTTTTTTGAAGGGCCAACTTCAAAAAATACAGGAGCTACCAAATAATCTACCCTAAATTTGGATTTGTCCAGATTGCCAGGAAACTCTTGAAGTTCGGTCTGGTCTCCCGTATCCACAAAATAGCGGTTATCTGAAGGTTTCAACCCATTAAATTGAAATGAAAACCCATATTTGATTCGTAACCAGTTGGTGTTCTTGAACACCCGGGTGCGCCAAGTCCAACCAATCTCGGCGAAACGGCTACCTCCAATCTTGAAATCACTATCGTTCAAAGATTGCCCATCGCCTATGGCATTGTTAAGTCCAAATGCCAAAACAAAATCGCTGGTGGTGCGTCGGTCGTATTTGCGCTCCTTGTATTTTTTTCCCAAGAAAATAAATCCGTCCTTATCTTTGTTCCCCAGCCCTATCCGAAGTACGGCACGATCCTCGTCATCGATAACGTCTGTAGTTTTGTTTCGCTCAACCAAAGCAATCTTGTTGTCGACAATGGCCAAGCGATTTTCGATATTTAGCGCGTGCTTTTCGGCAGCTTCCTGTTTCAACCGATTGGCTTCTTCTTCGGTTATTTCATTGTTCTCCAACCGTTGATTGATGTTTGCTACTTCGTCCTTTAAAAGGTCTTTTTCTTCATTGATGATGGCTTCCTTGGAAGCTTCCAAATTCTCGACGGTCGTTTGCTGTGCATGACCATAAAACACAGCAAGTAACCACATTGCCAAGGCAATGTTTAAGGTAATGATTCTCATACTGTTCGTAATTAAATGATTAAGGGTGATTGATGAATGTAATTTTAATTGTTTCGCTCGGCCATGGCAGTTCGCACTTTAAGGTATCCTTCTCCTAATGCTTCAAAAACCCGATCCCTGAAACTGCGCTGGAGCTCACTTTCCACATCCATCAGCAGGGCTGCAGCATCTATCTTTTGGGTATTGGAATTGAGGATCCTATTGGTAGCAATGTCCCGTTGGGCTTTGGCCAAAAGGGCATCAATTTCATCGAGGGTTACGGTTTGGTTTTCACCTTGGATTTTCTGAACACTGGCTACTACTTCCTTCACTTTTTGATCAATAAAATTGGTTTCTGAAGGGGCCTCCACACTGCTTTTGTTTTCTGGCTGCCCAGTATTGAGGGCAATGATCCCATCCTTTTTGGCATTTGGCAACAATTGGTCATTAGTTTTAACAATTGGTTGCTTTGAATTGACCACAACCGATTTGGCGTTGTTTCCTGAATTGGCGAGGTCCTGCCCATTGCGATTGGAATCTTGACCCGAAGCATCCACCTGTTCTATATTCGCTAGTACTTCATCGGGTATTACAGTTGGCATTTCGGTACCATCAAGGGCTTTGGAAGGGGGTGCTTCCTCCACCAATTGGGTTGAAGTGCTGGATTTTTGCATCCAAAGGGCTGTTAATAAGAGAATCCCAACAAAACTTGCAGCAACGGCCACCCAAATAAAGGTGCTGCGCTTTTTTTCAGGAAGCCTTGCGTCTAATTGTGTTGAAAGTTTTCCCCAGCTTTCCTTGCTGGGTTGCAATTCCCGTTCCTGTAATTTTTCGCGGATGTTTTCTTCAAATTTAAGGGGTGCCATAACTGTGGATATTTTCTTGCATTAATGAATTTTGGAGCATTTTCCTTGCCTTGAATAATTGTGTTTTGGAAGTGTTTTCCGAAATGTGAAGCAACTCAGCAATCTCACTGTGTTTGTACCCTTCCACCACATACAGCACAAAAACAGTTTTGTAGCCTTCGGGAAGGGCGTCGATCATTTTCTGTATTTCATTTACCTCAAGTTCGGTTTCAATATAGGTAGCATGTTCTTTAGAATATTCCAAGGCTTCTTCCTCTTCAAAAAACAATTTTTGCTCTTTTCGCAACATGGAAATGGACTCGTTTACCATGATCCTGCGGATCCATCCCTCAAAACTTCCCTCAAACCGATACGATCCTAGGTGCGTGAATACTTTCAAAAATCCATTGAGCATTGCCTCCTCGGCAAGATCTTCCCTTTTCAGGTATTGCCTACAAACACTTAACATTTTGGGTGCAAACAATTCATACATTTCATGCTGGGCTCTACGATTGCCTTCCTTGGCCTTGGCTATGACTTTTTTGTAATCTTTATGTAGTGAAATGATGCGCACTCCAAAAATGCTAGTATTGTTGCTTTACCATTAAGACGCAACGTGGTTTAAAAAGGTTGTCTGCCTAAATTATTTTTTTCGGTCGATGACGTAGTTCACCATCAACTCCAAGGCCTCTTTATAGGGAGAGGGGGGATATTCCCGAAGCAACTCCAACGCTTGACGCTGATAATCCTTCATTTGACCAATGGCATAGTCCAATCCGCCAAGGGCCTTGACTTTGGCTATCACAGCGTCCCGACGCTTTTTGTCCCTATTGTGGTTTTTTACCGAATTGATAAGCCAATCGTGTTCTTCCTTGGTTCCAACATTAAGGGCATGGATGAGGGGCAGGGTCATTTTCTTTTCCTTAATGTCAATGCCAATGGGCTTACCAATGGTATCCTCACCATAATCAAAAAGATCGTCCTTAATCTGAAACGCCATGCCAATGAGCTCTCCAAATTTCCGCAAGGTTGCTACTTGGGCTTCTGGCGCATGTACGGATTGGGCACCCATGGCACAGCAAGATGCTATTAAAGTGGCCGTTTTTTGACGAATGATGTCAAAATACACTTCCTCTGTGATGTCCAGTCTTCGGGCCTTCTCAATCTGGAGTAATTCGCCTTCGCTCATTTCCCGCACTGCTACGGAAATGATTTTAAGCAAATCAAAATCATCATGATCGATTGACAGCAACAAACCTTTGGACAACAGATAATCCCCCACAAGAACCGCTATTTTATTTTTCCAAAGGGCATTGATGGAGAAAAACCCACGGCGACGGTTACTATCGTCCACCACGTCGTCGTGTACTAAGGTGGCTGTATGAATCAGTTCCAAGACGGAAGCTCCACGATAGGTACGTTCGTTTACTTGCCCATGGTTGCACATTTTAGCGATGAGGAATACAAACATGGGGCGCATCTGTTTCCCTTTACGGTTTACTACATAGTGGGTAATACGATTCAAAAGTGCCACATGAGTAGACATGGACTGATAGAACTTTTTTTCGAAAAGTTCCATCTCCTGCTCAATGGGCTGTTTGATCTGGGAAACGATTTTCATCTACAAACACCAAAATTAAGTTAAAATAGCAAATGACAAAGGGTTATCCCAACAGATTGCAACCACAAAAATCCGTAGTGTTTACCGTATCATCATTTTCAACATGCAAGACCCTGTTTCTCTTAATGCTTATTGGCCAATTGCCCACAGGCCGCATCGATATCCTTGCCACGGCTTCGACGGACGGTAACTGGAATCCTACTGACTTCTAGCTGTTCGATATACTGATGGATTACCTGCTCTGAAGCTTGCTTGAAGGTTCCACCATCGATGGGATTGTACTCAATCAAATTCACTTTGCATGGAACGTATTGGCAAAACTTTACCAAGGCTTCCATATCATGAAATGCATCATTGACTCCTTCCCACACCACATATTCGTAGGTTACCCGACTTTTGGTCTTGGCATACCAATATTCCAAGGATTCCCGCAAATCGGTTAAGGTGAAGCTTTTGGCAAAAGGCATAATTTGTTCCCGGGTTTGCTGAATGGCGGAATGCAAAGAAACCGCCAATTTGAACTTTACTTCATCGTCGGCCAACTTTTTAATCATTTTTGGCACCCCAGAAGTAGAAAGCGTGATGCGTTTGGGCGACATCCCCAGACCTTCATCACTGGTAATTTTCTCTATGGATTCCAGCACGTTTTTATAGTTCATGAGGGGTTCTCCCATTCCCATAAACACAATGTTGGAGAGGGGTCGGTTGTGGTATAGTAAACTTTCCCTATGAATGGCCATTACTTGATCGTAAATTTCATCGGGATTGAGATTGCGCATACGCTTCAACCGGGCAGTAGCGCAGAACGTACAGTCCAAGCTACAACCCACTTGGGATGAAACACAGGCCGTTGTACGGTTTTTGACTGGAATCAATACCGACTCCACCACCAAACCATCGTGCAAACGCACTGCATTTTTAATGGTGCCATCTTCACTTTTTTGGAGGGTATCTACCGCAATATGATTGATGGTAAACGCTGCTTCAAGGGCAGTGCGAATTTCCATGGAAATGTTTGTCATGGCATCGAAAGTGTGCACTCCTTTATTCCACAACCACTCATACACTTGGTTCCCCCGAAATGGCTGTTCTCCAATCTGTACAAAAAAATTGCGAAGCTCCTCTTTAGATAATGCCCTAATGTCCTTCTTCTCGGTTGCCATATGGGCACAAAATTACTACAAATCCATGAAAGCAATGGGAAAGAATTGTCGACTATAAATGCTACCGCTGAACGATGATTTTTTTGGTAACATCATTTTGGGAATCCTCATCGATTAGGTACAAAAAATATATGCCTTCCGACAAATCGCCTATGGACAGCCTACTTTCGGTATTGGAGGCCTTTCCTGAAAGCAACAGTTGGCCTAAGGTATTAAATAATTCGAAACGCAAATTAGGGTATCGAGGATTCATAATGAATACGTAGTCGTTTGCTGGATTTGGATACACCGACAACTGGCCTTCGTATTCAAATTCACCGATATTAAGTGAATTTTCAAGGGTATTTACTGCCATTACCCCCGTATTGAAGGGGTCCAGCCAATCTTTTAGACGCGTTTGGGGAGTGGAGCCCGCATCCCATGAAACGGCAAAACGCCCATAGATATCATATTCACCATTGGTTGCAACACCGTTGCAAGAGGAAAGGCCTGCATACAACTGTCCAATAATACGTCCTTCTTGATTGAAAAGCGGCGATCCAGAGGAACCACTTTCGGTAGTGCCAAGATCCCAACCATTTCCATTACCCACGGAATGCCCCTTAATGAGCCAAACTTTAGTCCCGTTGGCAATATCCTTCATCGCGGGATCATTATCTCGACAAACTTTCATGATGTCCCCATTGGGATGGTGGATGCCTACTTCGTAAAGGGGCGTGGAATCACTCCGGTCCCAACCCGCAAAGGCTACGTCCCAAGAATCGGGGATGTCGCTGTAGAGCTCCACGAGGGCAAAATCGGACAATGCATTGCTTGCACGCAATTCTGCACCACTTATGGTAAAGTTATTCTGTACGTTGGTGCTTGTCTCTGGCGTTCCACATACAGGATTTGGGCTTACCCAATTGAATCGTACTGACCATAACTGAGGGTTAGAATCCTGAAGGCAATGATTGGCAGTAAGTAAATAGGGGGTTTTGTTTTGTTCTGTATTGTTAACCAATACCGAAGAACACAAATGCCCATTTCCCAAATTCAACAAAGCCACGGCTTTTTTTAGCTTGTTTTTTCGTTCTTCAAAATCACTGCCTACCGAACAGTTGACGTCGTAGTTACAATCTCCGGAATCCTCAAATCCGAGCATAGGATTAGGATTGACCAAATCATCCACTTTACCCATCCGATACCCGTGGATAATGTTTCCTATCTTAAGAACGGGCGGGGTTACTATTCCAGGGGGTTGGTAATATTCCAATACAATTACGTCCCCGGTAATGTACCACGAACCTAATAATTTGGACCAGCGGTTGTTGTTTGCAGTATATACTTTGGAAAAATCGGTTTTGGAGGGATTGTACATTTGGAGCCGCGCTCCTTTAGGCAAGTAGAAGCCATCAAAATTAACACTAAGGTTTACTGCATTTGGCGATTTGATTGCCATACGATACAGGTGTCCGCCATTGTTCAAAACCGTTAGATTGCCTTGTTCCCTTAAATCCAAAACAATGGGACGCAAAATACCATAGCGCCATGGAAGGCTTTTATCTAAATCGTTGATACTGTCCTCTGCTTGGATAGCCACTAAATCGATTGGTGGCAATTCAATAGGAGCGATGTCCCTTAAACCAATTTCCCAACTAATGGGACGTTGTTCCAATTCTTGTGACAGAAGGGAAGCTGAAAGAATGAAAAAGAAATAAAGTAAAAAAATTCTCATTCAGAAAAAGCTGGTTGTCAATTTTATGAACCTCTAAGATACTCTTTTTCTTAGCAAAATTAGCACCCTTTTAAAAAAAATCCCCAAACCGTAAGGGATGGGGATTCACAATGAGGCTAAGAGGCATCAAATTATAAGCATAGCATCTCCATAGGTATAAAAACGGTATTTTTCCTTAATGGCTTCGGCATACGCTTTTTTGATAAAATCGTGTCCTGCAAACGCAGAAACCATCATCAACAAAGTGGATTTGGGAGTATGGAAATTGGTCACCATGGCATTGGCGATACTAAAATCGTAAGGAGGGAATATAAATTTATTTGTCCAACCTACATAAGAGTTCAGGGTGGCGTTTGAAGAAACCGAACTTTCCAAAGCCCGCATCACGGTAGTCCCAACGGAGCAGATTCTTTTCTTCTTCTGGATTCCCAAATTGATGGTATTTACGGCTTCGGAATTGATGATCACCTCTTCCGAATCCATTTTGTGCTTGGAAAGATCCTCCACTTCAACTGGGCTAAAGGTCCCCAGCCCCACGTGCAAAGTAATTTCAGCAAAATTCACCCCTTTGATTTCTAAGCGTTTCATGAGGTGTTTTGAAAAATGCAGTCCTGCGGTTGGCGCGGCAACGGCACCTTCATTCTTGGCAAAAATGGTTTGGTAACGCTCTGCATCTTCAGGTTCTACTTCCCGTTTTATGTACTTAGGAAGTGGTGTTTCACCCAATTCGGTCAATTTGTTTCTAAATTCTTCATAAGAACCATCAAACAAAAAGCGCAGGGTCCTTCCGCGGGAAGTAGTGTTGTCAATTACTTCAGCTACCAAGGATTCATCATCACCAAAATAGAGTTTATTGCCAATCCGGATTTTCCTTGCAGGATCTACCAAAACATCCCAAAGACGGGTCTCCGAGTTCAATTCGCGTAAAAGGAATACTTCAATTCGGGCTCCGGTTTTTTCTTTATTTCCAAACAGGCGCGCTGGGAAAACCTTGGTGTTATTTAGCACCAAGACATCATCTTCCTGAAAATAATCGATTAAGTCTTTGAACATTTTGTGCTCAATGGTTTGTGCTTTGCGATCCAAGACCATTAAACGGGCATCGTCCCTGTTGGGGGCAGGATACTCTGCCAAAAGTTCGTGAGGCAAATTGAAGTTAAAATTGGATAATTTCATTCCCATAATTCGGTGTTTTTTTGAAGGCGCAAATATACAATTCCAAAAAGGGGGTTGTCAAGTAAATGACCATTTATTATTGAAGTGTTACCGAAATTCCCAAATGCGAAAGATCTTCCCAAAAAGTAGGGAACGATTTGGTTACCACCATACAATCGTCGATGGTCAAGGAAGTTTTTAATGCCAGGGGTGCAAATGCCATGGCCATTCGGTGGTCGTTGTAGGTATT
This sequence comes from Flavobacteriaceae bacterium UBA6268, assembly GCA_002440705.1. Lineage (GTDB taxonomy): Bacteria > Bacteroidota > Bacteroidia > Flavobacteriales > Flavobacteriaceae > DJVA01. The sequence continues at coordinate 41,412 of DJVA01000062.1, forward strand.
AAGGGTAACGTTTTCTCGAATCACGTCACTGGCCATTAACTGAAGACTTTGGTGGTCCACCGTTATTTGAGCCCCAAATTTTTCCAATTCTGTTTTTAGGGCCTCCAGGCGGTCGGTTTCCTTTATTTTAAGGGTATGAAGGCCCGTTAATTCACAATCTATGCCCAATCCAAAACAAGTAACCGCAATGGTTTGGGCAATGTCGGGCGTATTCACCAAATTCCAAACTCCTTTATGTGGTAAGGCCTTTGTTGTTTTGGAAAGTGTGATGGCATTTTCGGTTTCCCAAAAAGTAGTTTTAACTCCCAATTCGGCATATATTTCCGAGAGGGCCGCATCTCCCTGCAAGCTGTTTTTCTTGTAGCTTTTCAAGGTAAGCTTCAGTCCTTCAGAAAGAGCTACAATACTGTAAAAGTAGGAGGCAGAGCTCCAGTCTGATTCTACGGTGACGGTTTGGGGAGCAATGGATTTTTTGTAAAGAATTTGAATTTGATTTTTTGAAAACCTTCCTTCAATTCTCAATTCTTTGAGCAGTGCTAGGGTCATATTAATGTAAGGTACCGAAGTGACCGCTCCTTCCAATTGAAGGGTTAACCCCTTGGGTAGTAAAGGAGCTACCAGCATTAAGGCCGAGATAAACTGGCTACTGGTATTGGCCGCAATGGAAACTTGGTTTTTTTGCAGGGATTTCCCTAAAATTTTCAACGGTGGGAAGCCTTCTTTTTTTTCATAATGAATAGTGGCACCCAGTGTTTGCAAGGCTCTTACCAAAATCCCAATGGGACGTTCCTGCATACGCTCACTTCCGGTAAGCACAACTTGGGAATTTTCCTTGCAAGCAAAATAGGCTGTTAAAAACCGCATGGCAGTGCCCGCGTGGTGAACATCTATGATTTCCTCGCGGGAGCTTAAAGCTTTTTGAAGGTAATGGGTGTCATCACTTTCGGAGAGATTCTCGATATGCAAATTGGGGTACAATGCGCGTAAGATCAGCAATCGGTTGGATTCACTTTTAGAACCCGTAATCTGAATTGATTTTTCGACGGTTGGAAGTACCGTCCTTGTGAGATACGCTTTCAATGTATTATTCTTTTTCCTTCAGTTTCTTCCAAAACTTACCATAGGTAACGAAGAAACCATATACAAATCCGCCAAGGCCCAATGCGCAAATCAACAGCCAAGGATTGTTTTCCGTAAGGAATTTGAAACTGAACCCGTCCAAAACCCATCTAAAAATCATGAATAATACAATAAATGCGATGCCGATGGAAACAACCGACCGCCAAAATCCTGGATGGTTGACGATTTTTTTGAACATGTTATTTTAATTTTTCATTACTGTGATGCCGATCATGATCCCGACGTGTTTTTTTTTCCATTCGGGCATCAAAAGCAGCCTGCAGATCAACGCCAGTTTGATTGGCCAAACACAATACCACAAAAAGCACATCGGCCAGTTCTTCGCCCAAATCCTTTTCCTTATCGCTCTCTTTTTCACTTTGCTCACCGTATCGGCGGGCAATGATCCTAGCCACCTCACCTACTTCCTCGGTAAGCTGAGCCATGTTGGTCAATTCGTTGAAGTAGCGCACCCCATGCTCCTTGATCCAGTTGTCTACAATTTTTTGAGCGTTTTCTAGGTTCATCTTGATGTTTTCTTGAGGATGATTTTAGATTTACTTAATTCTACGTATGCTGCAAAAAGCGCTTTCATTTCAGTATAATAGTGTTCCGGAATCACTCCCTTATTGATGGAAATTGAGAAAAAAACCTGAAGCTCCTTCTCCCCCGGCAAGATACTAAAACTCAGGGCAGCAATGTCATCCCGAATAGCTATGGATTGATTTTGAGGCACACTCTCTACTTCATACCCTGAAGGAATCGCAAATTTAATGACGAGCCGTTTATTGGTAGGATAGCCAAGATCCAGCGGATAAATACGTACTTCCTGCGTGAAGGGATTTGCTTTTTTTCCAAAAAACAACAAAGGTTCAAAATACAGCTTCCCATCAATCTTCTCCAAATATTCCTGATAGTCAAAATTGTAATAGGTCGCTACTGGGCTGTCTAGGTTTTGAAGATCCTTTTGCACAAAATTAGTTACCGAGAGAAAATCATTTTCTTCGGCAATTTCAGGCCCAACATAAGGATTCTTAGTGTCCTTTTTTTCTTCAACATCTTGCCGGTGGCCCCAAGCATAATAGCCACTCATTCGGTTTTTGACCGTTCCGGAAATGGACAAATCATCGGAACTCAACGTTGCCTCCACCAAGGTATTGATTTGGGAGGTTTTTTTAACTTGGGTACTCACCATCTCAGATTTCCTATCATCATAGATTACCAATCCGGGGCCATTGACTAAATCCAAAGGGAGTTCGCCAAAGCTTGCTAATTTTTGGGAAGCATCCAATAGTATATACCCCTCTTGCAGCTTTAAGTACACAATGGTATTATTGAAAAGTTCTTTGGTCAAAAAATGAATGATACCCTGATGTTTGCAAGCGACCACCATTGGGTAGGCTTCTAGGCCGGCCTCCCGTAAAAGGGTAAGCAGTATCATGTTGATTTCCCCAGAGCTTCCCTTTTCTTTTTTGTAAATATGTTTAGGAGTATCGGTAATCCAATTGTAGTAATTATTCCATTCCATGTGATCTCTCACGTGGTTGTATAAATTAGTGGCAATGACCTTTGGATTAGTTTCATTCCCTTTTAAGCGCACCACCAATCCCTTGAAAAAATTCCTATCCTTCAACAATTCGCTAAAATTATATCCCGTAAGGCTAAAGGATCGATTGTCGTACCAAAAACTTCGGGCAATGTCATCCCAGCTTTTAAATTTCCGCAGTTTTGAATCATACATGTACTCAAAATAGAGCCTTCCCCTGTAGTTTTCATCACTGCCCATGAATACTTCCTGTTCCGTCCCCGGAATATTCAGACCCGTATATTCCAAACCATCCTTGATGCGATCTGTTTTCAAGATTACTTTTGAATAGCCATTTTTGGCGAGGATGATATCTACCGCGTAAGGATTCCGAACAACCAGCTTGAAGAGCTTAATGGGGATGCTGCTTTGATAATCCAATGTTCTTAAACCAATCCCTTCAATTTGGTAAACCAACTCTACTATAGATCCTTCTTTAACTTTAGGGAATAATATTTTGGAAACCACTTTCCCTTCCGTTACCTCATCCTTGATGATTTCCTTATCTCCTACCGAAGTTTTTTTGATGGTTCCATTTTCAGCATTATAAGTGGTTGCCGAAATGACTTTCACTTCATTGTATGGCAATTCCCAATTGGCGTATTCGAGTCCGTCAATTTTATAAATTTTGCGGGTTTCCCGAATTTCCAAAAGCTTCCCGAATTCAAAATAAATATTTCTACAGAGGATCACAGCAGGGGCATCAACAAAAAAATCGTCCTGATTGGCCTCTAATGCCGAAAGGGTAACATCGTATTTGAAACGACGCTGTCCCATAGCACACACAGAGGCCAAAAGACAGATCCCCAAACAACTAATTTTTAAGGTGTATGCTGAACGATATTTACCCTTTGGCCAAGACAACTTTTTCTGTTTCTTTTTGCATCCGAACCTTGAAAAACTCCTTTATTTCTGCATATTTATCGTATGGAAGCAGTGAATTGTCCACTTCAAAAACTGTCATTACTTGAATGGTATTCCCTACCGTACTTGCCCTATAAAGAAAATACCCCAAATTCTCTACAACCATTTTCGAGGATTCGGGCAATGATTCTACCACATATCCTTCCGGGATGGTAAAGGTTAGCATGATTTGCTTTTTTAGGGGGTATCCAAAATCGATAGCGTAGTTCCGTTCTTCCTTTTGAAAAGGGTTTACATCCAACGCAAAAAACAACATGGGAGAAAAATACAACTTGCCTTCAACATCGTCAACACCACTTTCCAATTCAAAATCAAAGCTCACGTCGGTCTCTTCACTATTGTTTGAGGAAGCCTTTACTTCCAAAATTTCCAAGCCCTTTCCTTTATAGGAGATAAGGTCCTCCATATTGTTCGATCCCAAATCCTTTAACTGATGATTAGTCTCTATTGCAAAATGCCCATTGTGCCGTTCCTTTACACTACCAACAAACGTAAGATCGTCGTCTAGGGACACACTGGCTATAGAGCTTTTGGTGGACATGCTACTTTGGGCAAGTTGTATCCAGTCAAAAGAATCGTCCGGATAAATACGGAGCCCTTGCCAATTTACAAATTGGGGAGCTATGTAATGAAAGCTGGAATTTGGATGCGCTACGTCGATCAAAAAATGTTTTTCTCCCAATTCTAGATCGACCAAAACACAATTGAAAGCCGTAAGACTGGCCGTGAGCGGAATTCCATTTAGCTGGGTGGATGCCAAAACTGGATTTGCTTTGATTCCTAAACTTCGCAACATGGATATGTACAGGATGTTAATTTCAGCACTATTGCCCTCTTCATCAAAATAGGCCTCCCTAGTAGTCTGTAATGGCATGTAATGGTACCTTTTATCCCATTTCACTTTTTCCTTAACAAAATCATAGAGCATTTCGGCTTTTTTTAGGTTGTCGTTCACACTGCCCACTATGGCTTCTACATCCTTTTTATAAAAGTTTTTGGGTTTCACTCCTTGTCCAAATTCATCAACCCCAATAATGACGCCTCCCAAAGACTCCCAGTTTCCAAATCGGAAGGTATCGCCCAAGGCGGTAAGGTTTACTTTGAGGAACGATCGGTAGATATCCATGTCATAGACATAATTTTCTAGCTCCAAAGCTGGAACATTGGTCGCGAGAAAAGTTGTGGATTTTGCTTCTTCGATCCGATTTAAATCGAGGAAAGCCCTTGGGTTTTGGATTACTTGTACCCCTACCACATTGGAGCGATTAGTCACCACCACTTTTTCTCTTTTGATGGGGATGTCGTATTGCAAGTCTATTTTAAACATGTTGTTGTACTCGGTCTTGTAGTGGTATTCCAGGACTGACCCTACCGAAACATTAGGAAACGTAAACTTCTTGAACTCTACATCTTTAATTAATTCGTCTTCAAAAATAAGGTCCTTGTCCAGTTCTGTTTTAACTATTTGACCGTCTACTAGGTTATAGGTCGCCCCTTCAACCTTTTTGATTTCGGGATACGGAATAAACACAGTAGCACTTTCGTAGCCATTTTCGTTAAGTATCTTGATGCGTTCGTGGACTTCAATATAATTGCCAAGGTATGAATCGACAGAGCGATACAATACAACGGCATTGGCATCCGGAAACTGTACATCTTTGGTAGTTTCCAATTCTGCTTTGGTTACTTCTCCAAATGCCACTTTTTGTCCAATTGCAGGCCAAACCGAAAAAACGATGATAACAATTTGCAGGATTTTCATTCGATACATGGTTATTTTTTTAACAGGATTATTTTTTGATCGTCACTTTTAGCAATCTGTTTGAGATAACTGCGGAATTCAGAATAGCGTTCCTTCGGAAAAGCTCCTTCGTACCGAATTACTTTTCTGCGATACATTAAATTGCCGTCGGGCAAGATTTCGGTAGATGCAGTATATTCCCCAAAAGGCGAATTGATGGCTACCGGTTCAGGAATGTATGAAATCTCATACCCTTCCGGTAGTAACAGCTTTACTTCATCTTCATCCAGGTACCCCCTTGATAATTGCAATGGAAAATTTCGATTGGCGTACCTCCGGGGAATAAAAGTAGAACGATTTAAAACATTAAGGTTAAAAATCATTTTATCTCCCGCAAAACTTGCGAAGGATCGTGCTTCGAAAGCAACATCCTCCATAAATTTAACTTGTTCTTTGTCATTTTGAAATTTCATGGAGGTTATGGTAATATTGTCCAAATAATCCCAATAATACTTGTAAAATGCTTCTTGATCTTCAATTTTTTGGAATTCTACGTCATATCGGTCATTGTATTGGATTCCGCCAGATTCAATTTTGACATTCACCGAAATATCTCCCTCTACGTTTAAAATTACTTTGCCTTGGGTCTTTAAGGTGTTTTCATCGTAGGTATACTTATGGGTATGGGCAATTTTACCCCCTTCAGGTGTAATTAAGAGTACGTCGCGGTCATCGGTGTTACTTCCCAAAAAACCAAAAGGCTTCTTTTGACTGGTGCATTCCAACCAAACATAATCTTCACCATCTGGGATGGCTAAGATTACATGGTTTCCCTGCATCGAAGTAAAATCGGAAAGGATGTTTACTTTACTGGAATTGTGATTTACAAGGGTATAGTAAGAGGGAACCTCGGCGACACTAAGTAGGGCCTTGGTATAGTTGGTCAATGCCTTACAGTCACCATACCCAAGCCTGTCTACCTCCTTAGCAGGCATGGGCTTCCAACCGCCAATTCCTACTTGCACACTAATGTAACGGGTATTGTCTTGCATGTATTGGTATACCTTTTTGGCTCTTTCCATAGGGGAATTTTCACCAGAAACCAAATTTCTGATCTTCACCTTGGTTGCCTCGGGAATTTCGGAAACTCCATTGAGCAATCGGTTATTCATCCAAATTCCAAATTCTTGCCAATTGGCAGTGCTTCCTTGAATGCCCTTAAGGTTAAAACGATCGAGACTAAACAACACCTTGGGGACCGTGGCACTGAGCGTGGGGCCATGATTTTCATCCAAAATGGATTTCAAATTTGAAATGGTAAAGATACTTTTAGTACCATTTTGAGTGGAATTAATCCTGCCTTCCTCATCAAAAATTTTATACTTCAAATTCAATTCGGGAACCACATCAATACTGTAACTACTGGAAAGTACACTGCTGTTGTAATTGGGTATTGGGTCGAAGGGAGGCAAAAAAGCAGTATCTTCAGTTAAGACGGTAACGTTAAACTCCAAAGTGTAGGGATAGGATGTGGCAGTATAATTAATCAAAAGCAGGCGATCATCGGTATAGAGCGATTCCCCATCCACAGCACTTATGTCCAAAAAGTCTCTTTTCTTGAATTTCTCAATTTCTTCCCCTTTTTCATCATATACAATCGCTTCAAGATTTTTGACCTTCGTTTCGGAATTGTAATAGACCATTGGCAGTAAATCGTTTTTTCCATTTTTATTCAATACCATCAATACGCTGTGGTAGGAATATTCCATTTCATTCACATCGTTTACATGAACCGTAACCTGTTGATTTATCATGACACTGTTAGCGTCCTCAATTAAATTCTGGGGCACATTGGCAATGGTATAGGTTTGGGAAAACACCGTGCCAGTAAAAACTACAAAAGCTAGGAAAATTAACTTTTTCATGGTCATTCTCTATTTTTTGAATCAATAATAATTGTTACCGGTCCGTCATTGACCAATGTTACTTCCATCATGGCACCAAATTTTCCTTTTTGGATGGCACATTGGCTGTCTGTGGCCAGTTGTTCAAGAAATTGTTCATATAACGGAATGGCTACTTCCGGACGGGCCGCTTTGATAAAAGATGGCCGGTTTCCTTTTTTGGTACTTGCATGCAACGTGAACTGGCTCACCACCAAAATACTTCCTTGAACTTCTTGTATGGAACGATTCATGGCCTGCTGCGCATCTGAAAAAATTCGGAGTTGCGAAATTTTTTTACTTAGCCAAAGTATGTCCTCCCCTACATCATCGGTTTCAATGCCAAGCAATATAAGAAAACCTTCCTGTATTTGCGAAATAATTTCCCCTTCTAATTTTACGGAGGCTTCCTTCACTCTCTGAATTACTGCTCTCATGGTTTGGCATATATGTCTTTACGATAGGGATCATCTTCTCCCTCCAAAATCTGTAAGTAACTTTTATACCGCGACCAAGCAATTTCGTCGCGCTCCAATGCTTCTTTTACAGCACATTGAGGTTCTTGCAAATGAAGGCAATTATAATACTTGCACTGTTCTTTGAGTGCAAAAAATTCGGGAAAGTAATCGCCCAATTCTTCCTTGTCCATTTCTACCACACCAAAGCCTTTAATCCCGGGAGTATCGATGATTTGGGCTCCGAAAGAAAGGTCAAACATTTCGGCAAAGGTTGTCGTATGTTGGCCCTGAAGGTGTTGTTCGGAAATGGCTGCAATCTTCAAATTGAGGTCGGGTTCCAGCACATTGACCAAGCTGGATTTGCCCACCCCGCTGTGTCCGGAAAAAAGGGACACTTTGTTTTTCATTAACTGCTTTACCTTATCGACATTCTTCCCTGTTTTGGCTGAAATGCCCAAGCATTCATACCCAATGCTTCGGTAAAGCGCCGCTAAATATTTTACTTCCAGAAGCTCTTCTTCATTGTAGGAATCAATTTTATTGAAAAGCAAAACAGCTTTTACGTCATAAGCTTCGGCTGTCACCAAAAACCGATCGATAAAGGTGGTAAAAGTGGGTGGATTGTTGAGGGTAACCAGCAAAAAGGCTAGGTCGATGTTGGCAGCAATGATATGAGTTTGCTTGGACAAATTGACCGATTTGCGGATGATGTAATTGTCCCTTTCATCAATTTCGTGAATGATGCCAATAGTTTCATCGCCTTTGGTTTCGATTTCAAAGGAAACCTTATCTCCAACGGCCACCGGATTGGTGCTTTTAAGCCCTTCCATCCGAAACTTCCCCTTGATCCTGCACTCAAAAAAGGTTCCACTCTCCGATTTCACGGTATACCAACTCCCGGTAGATTTGTAAACCACACCTTTCATCGTCAGCAAAAATCCAAAAAAAAAGTGTATTCCTTATGGATTATTTTACTTTTGCCGAAGTAAAGACAAATTAACACTCAACATGAAACAACTCTTATTTTTTATCGTGGCATGTGCTGCGATTACACTTTCCCATGCCCAAACAAACCTTTATGAAAACCCAGATTTTGATGAAATTGCAAAAAACCATAAAATAATTGCAATTGTACCGTTTAAAACCCAAGTAAAATTGCGGCCTAGGCAAATGGAAAAATTAGGTGAAGGCGACCTGGAAAGAATGGAGAAAAGTGAGGGGGAAAGCCTTCAAAACGGCATGTACTCTTGGTTCCTGAAAAGAAAAAAGCGAGGAAAATTAGCCGGATTGGAACTCCAAGACCCCAAAAGAACCAATGCCCTTCTAAAGAAACAAGGAATCGATTATGACAATGTGTATGAATACACGAGCGATGAAATTGCCAAAATACTTGAGGTAGATGCGGTGATTATGGGCGATTATGAAACCAACAAACCGATGTCCGAGGGTGCTTCTGTTGCCTTGGGATTGCTCATCGGTTTTTGGGGATCTACCAACTCTGCAACCGTAAACATGAGTGTTTACAATGGGATTGACGGGGTTTTGCTTTGGAACTACAATAAAAAAGTAAGTGGCAGCTTGGGGAGTTCGCCAGAGGATTTAATTAACATTCTCATGCGAAAAGCTTCCAGAAGACTGGCATACACTAAAAATAGTGACTAAAAGAAAGCCTGCTTATTGCAGGCTTTTTTCTTCCACGGAAACCATTTTCTTTTGATGGTTGATGGACTCTTGGTGAATGGCTTTAAAAATGCGCAGAATAAATTCTTCGCTTAAATGGTGGTCTTCACCCTCCAAAATCATCCTGCCCAAAATTTCGTTCCAACGTTTGGATTGAAGGATGGCCACATTGTTGGAACGTTTCAATTCGCCAATGGCATCGGCAATCTTCATCCGTTTTCCCAACATTTCGATGAGCTGATGGTCAATTACGTCAATCTTGGTCCGCAGGGTGCCAAGTTTATTGTTGAATTCCACCGCATCGCCCTCTTCCTTCCGAATCCTTAAATCGATGGTCATTTGTTTTAAGGTAGCTGGGGTAATTTGTTGGGCGGCATCACTCCAGGCATGGTCCGGATCGTGATGGGTTTCGACCATCAACCCGTCGTAATTGAGGTCCAAAGCCGTTTGGCAAAGATCGAAAATGATGTCCCTCCTGCCCGCAATGTGGGAAGGATCCAAAAGCAAGGGCAGATCGGGGAATCGGTTTTGCAAATCGATGGCAATCTGCCATTCGGGATTGTTGCGGTATTTGGTTTTTTCGTAGGTAGAAAATCCACGATGAATAACGCCTAGGTTTTGTACATCGGCCGTATAAAAACGTTCCACTGCACCCAGCCAAAGCGACAAATCCGGATTCACTGGGTTCTTGATAAGCACCGGTTTTTTGGTGCCTCGTAAGGCATCTGCAATTTCCTGAACAATAAAAGGCGATACCGTGGTTCGGGCGCCAATCCATAAAATATCTACATCGTGCATTAGGGCCAATTCAACATGGTTGGCGTTGGCCACCTCTGTGGTAATCAATAAACCTGTTTCTTCTTTGGCCCGCTGTAGCCACTTTAGCCCCAGAGCACCTACCCCTTCAAAATTACCAGGGCGGGTTCGGGGCTTCCAAATACCTGCCCTCAAAACCGTAGCATCTGTTTCTTTCAATTGGTGGGCAATTTTTAGGACCTGTTCTTCAGTCTCTGCACTGCAGGGTCCTGCAATGACCAAAGGGTGTGAAAGCGCCATTTGGTCCAACCAATTGCGCAATGATTTGTTATTTTCCATCGTGAAGGACATTGGTTAATTTACTAGGAATATTTTCACGGTTTTGGGCATAGGTCCCCAACACCTTGAAGTTTTTGACAAAAGGCTGCAAAGCTTCCACTGCTTGGTAGAAATCCTCGGGTTTTTGGAACGTTACGTCTACAAAGAAAGCATACTTCCATGGGGTTCCCAAGACTGGTAAGGACTGGATCTTGGTAAGGTTGATTTCGTTGGATGCCATGACCTGAAGGGCCTTGCTCAACGTTCCCACTTCGTGCCCCAGTTGAAACTTAATGGACGCCTTGTTGGGGGTCTTATTGCTGAAAGCTGTACCACGTTTCCCAACAAGCACAAAACGGGTTTGGTTTTCCTTGATGTCCTGAATGTTGCTATCCAATATTTTCAATCCAAAACGATCGGCTACCTGTTTGCCAGCAATGGCCGCCACACCTCGCAAATTGTTTTCGCTGATGCGCTTGGCTTCACTAGCGGTATCTTTGCCTTCAATGACCTTGAACTGGGGTGGAAAACGACGCAGATAGTCCCGGCATTGAAGCAATGCAACGGGATGGGAGTGTACTTCAAAAATATCGATAATAGACTCACTCTCTAAGGCCATTAAGTACATTTGGATGTTTAGGAATACTTCATCCAAAATCTCAAAATCGCCAGCTTCCACCAAATTGTAATTGGGCAAAATAGAACCTGCAATGGTATTCTCAATGGCCAGTACTCCATAATCGGCCTTGCTTTTTTTTACACTTTGGGTAACCCCATCAAATGAGTCGCACATAACCAAATCCACTTCCATATTTGGAAACAGTCGTTGTACCGCTTCATCGTGAAAAGAACCTTCAATTCCTTGGATTGCAATTTTCATTGTTTTATCTTTAAAAGGTTGCATAAAAAAACCCGGCACTTCGGTCCGGGTTTTTCAAATGTATTTGATTCATTTTTTACAATACAACCCGGACCTTCTTACCAAAGTAAAAAAACCAAAAGTTGAAATAAGTAAAGAATGTGTTCATTGTTTCGACTATGATGCTAAAGTAAACAATACTTTAAAACAACAAAATGTTTTTTGCGTTTTTTTATTTGTGTAGTTTTACCTTTTGAAAAAATGTCGATAAAAGTCTCCCATATTTCCAAAAACTACGGAAGCCAAAAAGCGCTTCAGGATGTAACCTTTACGTTGAAAAAGGGTGAAGTGGTTGGCTTTTTAGGTCCCAACGGAGCAGGAAAATCGACCCTGATGAAAATACTTACCACGTATCTTAATGCAGATGAAGGTACTGCCCATGTTCAAGGGTTTTCCATATCCGATGAACCCCGAAATGTGCAACGAAGTATTGGATACCTTCCCGAACACAACCCATTGTATTTGGATATGTATGTGAAGGAATACCTTCTGTTCAATGCGAACATCTATGGACTGGATCAATCGGCTGTAGCTTCGGCAATCGAAAAGACAGGGCTTCAACCAGAGGCACATAAAAAGATCCAACAACTCTCCAAAGGGTACCGTCAAAGGGTTGGGTTGGCCAATGCCCTCCTACATGAACCCGAAGTATTGATTTTGGACGAGCCTACAACCGGTCTGGACCCCAATCAGTTGGTCGAAATAAGGCAATTGATCAAAACCCTCGGCAAGGAAAAAACCATTTTACTTTCCACCCACATTTTGCAGGAAGTACAGGCTATTTGTGACCGCGTTATCATTATCCACCAAGGAAAGATTGTGATGGACGAAACGTTGGATGCGTTGACCAATTCCCAAAAGCAAATCATTGAAGTAACGTTCGACTACCGTGTGGAAGAAGAGGCTCTAAGGCAAATTAAGGGCATAATCAAGATTGACAACATTGAAGGGTTTACCTACCATTTACAGTTTGGCAGTAAGGACGACAAGCGCGCAGCGGTCTTTGATTTTGCCCATGACCATGGCCTGAAGATTCTGGAATTGCAACATAAAGGAACCTCCTTGGAAGCGATTTTCACAAAACTCACTACTCAAAAATAAGCTTTCCGGTATAAAGCTCTTCGACATTAACTTGAGCGGGGTGGTTAACGGAAATCACATCGCCTAGGCTGGTAATGGTTCCTTGTATTAGGAATTTGGGGTTGATAATCATGTCGTTGGTACTACGATGAAACAAATACACATAGTTGGCTTCCAATTCGGCTCCTTCAAATCGGCAATCCCCATTAAAAAAGCCAATATGGGCCGTATTGGTTTTTCCTTTCAAGTAAAATTTGGACAACCCATTTGCTTCTACCCCAAGTTGTACCACATCTAGGTTGTTAAAACGGAAATCCCCATCAATGTGGAATTCATCTTCTTGGGAACGGTCTTCCGAAACCAGCACCAATTTCTTGAACCGTATGGGGCCAATTCCATCTACTGGAAGTCCCGAACTGTTTCGAATCTCCAACGAATCCCTATTGTACGTTACAAAAACTTTGGTCACATCATAACCGCGGGTGTAATTACAACTGTTACGATCACTCACCTTCAAAATGCTGTCCTCTACACGCACCCGGATTTCATTCAACAGATTGCTTCCAGTTTGCACTACGACTTTCTGCTCAGGACCATCGGAAACATAGAGGTGTACACGGTCCCACACGATGATCTTCTTAAAGGCATCCAAGTCGTATTCCTGCTCTACAATATCGCCAGTAGACTGAAAACAATCCCAGGCATTTTCCGAATTGCATCCCGAAAACAAAATCACCAATAAAAATATGCCTAGTAATCTCATAACAACTTAAATTCGAACCCCCGCACTAAACTCTACTGCTTCGGCTTTGGCCCAATGCGCCTTTACAGTAGCCGAAACAAAGAAGGAGTCGTTGAAAAAATAGCGTTTTAAACCCAATCGGTTATAGATCCTATTTTCGAATTCATAGGGCCAATATACATATCTTCCCAATTGCGATACAAATGCCACCCTGTTAAAACGCAATTCGTGGCCAAGAAATACTCCAACCCTTCTGTAATCCAGCCCCTCGGGGATGCCCTCACCGGGGAATGCGATTCGGCGGTAGTCCATTAAATGGATCAGGAAGTTTGAGAAGAACACATCAACCCCTACCTGAAAGGTACTTTTGTAATTGATGCGCTTGTCTGCAAAAAAGGAGAACGTATAAAAAGGATACACTCCCAAGCCATTTACATCGGCTTCATTCACTCCTGTACGAAACACGGCATTGTACTTAATCCTTTCCGAATAAAATTTACTGCGCCAATTGCCATAACTGATTCGTGCCGGAAAACTTTCCTGTTTCAATTGGTAACTGAGCCCACCACTGAAATACAAGGTGTTGGTACTATTGTTTGGGGCTTTAAAGTTGGCATTGGAGTAATGGATGATTCCAAATCCGACATGAGCCCCAATTCCCTTATAAATATTTTCCTTGATCAATTCGGCGCGTACCATGGTTGTACTCAAAAAATGACTCCCGTAGGCATTGTTCTGAAAGTTGGTCTCTGGATCGTAAGGATTGTTGGCATAGGCAATTCCTTGAGCGACCCCAATGCGAAGCATGCGGTTCCAAAAATACCAATTGAAATGTCCGTAAAATCCAAAATTTTCCCCTAGGTATTCATTCTTAAGGTCTTGGTAGGTAAAGGTAAAACCCCAATCGGGATAATTGTACCGACTTTCCCATTCATTGTAACCATAGGTTTTGCGATTGTAGGACAAAATCAATCCAGTAGGATGCCCGGTAATTAAATGTGCTATATCCGAATTGTGTTCTAGGATACTTCCGTAGAAATAGTCTGCGCTGAGCGAAACGGGTTTCACCTCGTTCTGCTGTGCAAAAACCAGTTGAACAGATAAAATCAGGATGCCGAAATAGCAAAAATTTTTCATAGCTCGGTAGCGGGTGCAAATATACACGAATCTCCAAACAAAAGGAGCCTTCAAATACAGTTGCCCCTCCTTAATTAGCGGAAGAGCAATAAAATTTAAAAATCCTACAGTCCTCCTTAGCCGTTAAGGTACCTAACGAAATTCGCAATGAAAAAGTACAGTGAAGTAAGCTTAACTCAAAAAATCCTAGAAGCAATTGCGCTGATGCTTTCGCTCTTCCCCATGGAATAATAATGCAACACAGGAACCCCTTTGGAAATAAGCTCTTTGCTTTGTTCAACACACCATTCAATCCCTACATCCCGAACCGCCTCATTGTCTTTACATTTCAAAACTTCCATAATCAAATCGTCGGGAAGATCCACATTGAAACGGTGGGGAATGAGGTTGAGCTGTTTTCGGGTCGCCAAAGGTTTCAAGCCAGGTATGATAGGTACCGTAATGCCTTCTTTTCTGCATTTTTCAACAAAATCGAAGTATTTGGTATTGTCGAAAAACATTTGAGTTACAATGTAGGCAGCTCCTTTGGCAATTTTCTTTTTTAAAAAATAAATGTCGCTGTCCATACTTGGTGCCTCCAAGTGCTTTTCGGGATAACCCGCAACCCCAATACAAAAATCGGTGGGCGCAGAATTCTCCAAAGCATCGTCCAAATACTTCCCCAGATTCAAGTTAGAAATTTGACCCACCAACTGACTCGCATAGGCATGGCCTTCTTTTTCTGGAGAGAAATAAGTTTCGCTCTTTACGGCATCCCCTCTAAGGGCCATCACGTTATCAATTCCAAGGAACCCCAAATCGATGAGAAAATTCTCCGTGTCCTCTTTGGTGAACCCCCCACATAAAATATGCGGAATGGCGTCAACATCATACTTGTTTTGAATGGCGGCACAAATTCCAACCGTTCCCGGTCGTTTCCTCACTACTTGTTTCTGTAGCAACCCATTCTCCAATTCTTTGTAAAGGTATTCCTCCCTATGGTAGGTAACATCTATAAAAGGCGGTTGAAATTCCATCAAAGGATCGATGGCATCAAAAATAGATTGAATGGTTTCACCCTTCAAGGGCGGCAAAATTTCAAAAGAAAATTGGGTTTTTCCCTGGGCCTTTTCAATATGTTCGGTGACTTTCATTTATTCAGCAATATTAGGTTGAAGCCATTTTTTAGCTTCGGTTAACGGGATGGTTTTTCGTTGGGCGTAATCGACCAATTGATCTTCCTTGATTTTGCCCAAACCAAAATAGCGCGCCTTCGGATGGGCAAAATAATACCCAGAAACCGATGCTGCCGGCCACATGGCAAGACTCTCCGTAAGAGTTACCCCAATATTCCCCGCTACTTCCAGGAGTTCCCATATGGTTTTTTTCTCTAAATGATCGGGACAGGCAGGATAGCCGGGAGCAGGACGAATACCCCTGTAGCGTTCCTCTATCAAAGCTTCGTTGGACCAACCTTCATCTGGGGCATACCCCCAGTATTCCTTTCTAACTTTTTCATGCAAATATTCCGCAAAGGCCTCAGCCAAACGATCGGCGAGTGCCTTCACCATAATAGCACTGTAATCGTCGTGGTTTTTTTCAAAATTTTCAGCCAAAGCTTGGGTTCCAAATCCTGTGGAAACACAAAAACAGCCGATATAATCTTGAATGCCCGACGATTTTGGGGCTATAAAATCGGCCAAAGCCAAATTGGGACGATCTGTTGCTTTTTTACTTTGCTGACGTAGCGTTCTGAATATCCCCCTCCGCCCTTCGGACACCTCCCCCAGGTTGGGAGGAAAAATAAACTCAATATCGTCGTCATTTATGGTATTTGCTGGAAAAATTCCGAAAACCGCCCGGGCTGACACTAATTTTTCCGAAACGATTTTTTGGAGCATTACTTGGGCATCCGCATACAGTTCTGAGGCCTGTTTGCCTACCAAGGCATCTTTCAACAATTCCGGAAACTTCCCGTGCACATCCCAACTCCTAAAGAAAGGGGTCCAGTCTATATAGGGAAGCAATACACTTAAATCCAGATCCGTCATTACTTGAATGCCCAAACTGTTTGGTGTTACAATTTCTGAAGTCTTCCACTCAATTTGTAGTTTGTTGTTTCGTGCTTCCTGCAAGGAAACATATTCCTTCACTTTTTGGCGCTTCAGGAACCCTTCACGAAATTGTTGGTATTCTTCCTTAATTTGCTGTTTGTAGGACTCTTGGCGTTCCTTTTGCAACAAGGCTCCAACCACGGTTACCGCACGGGAAGCATCGTTTACATGCACCACAGTCTGTTCGTATTCCGGATCTATTTTCACTGCGGTATGGGCTTTACTGGTAGTGGCTCCCCCAATCAATAAGGGCACTTTAAAATTTTGACGTTGCATTTCCTTGGCCAAAAACACCATTTCGTCCAAGGACGGGGTAATCAAACCACTCAGCCCAATGACATCGACTTGGGCCTCTTTGGCAGCGGCGATAATTTTTTCAGGGGGGACCATCACTCCCAAATCAATGATTTCATAATTGTTACATCCCAAAACCACCGAAACGATATTCTTGCCAATATCGTGGACGTCGCCCTTTACGGTCGCCATCAAAATTTTGCCGTTGGACCTTGTGGTTTGGCCCTTGTCCGCCTCAATATAAGGCAGCAGGTATGCTACTGCTTTTTTCATCACTCGGGCGCTTTTGACCACTTGGGGCAAAAACATTTTACCACTTCCGAAGAGATCGCCCACAACGTTCATTCCCACCATCAAGGGCCCTTCGATAACCTCAATGGGTTTGGAAGCATGGCTTCGGGCTTCCTCCACATCTATTTCAATAAAAGCATCGATTCCTTTTACCAAAGCTCGGGTAATGCGTTCCTGTAAAGGTTCATTGCGCCAAGAAAGATCGGCTTGCTTTTCTTCTTTAGTTCCCTTCACGGTTTCTGCAAATTCCAAAAGGCGTTCCGTGGCATCCTCCCTGCGGTCCAAAATTACATCTTCCACATGCTCCAACAAATCCTTTGGAATGGCATCGTATACCTCCAACATGGCCGGATTCACAATTCCCATATTCATACCCGCCTGAATGGCATGGTACAAAAAAGCCGAATGCATGGCCTCACGGACCACATCGTTTCCACGAAAGCTAAAAGAAACATTGCTCACCCCACCACTAACGCTACAATGCGGTAAGTTTTGACGCACCCAGCGCGTTCCTTCAATAAAATCAATGGCATTACGTCGGTGTTCTTCCATGCCCGTTGCTACCGGAAAAATGTTCAAGTCGAAAATGATATCCTCGGCGGGAAATTGCACTTTATCCACAAGCAGGTCGTAAGACCGTTTTGCAATTGCAATACGCCTTTCGTAAGTATCTGCTTGCCCCACTTCATCGAAAGCCATTACGATGAGAGCAGCCCCATAGCGTTTGATCAATTTGGCCTGTTGAAGGAATGTTTTCTCTCCTTCCTTCAAACTAATGGAATTTACCACACACTTGCCCTGAACCACTTGTAAGGCAGCTTCGATAATCTCCCATTTGGAACTATCGATCATGATGGGTACCCGGGCAATATCGGGTTCAGCTACTAAAAGATTCAGGAATTGCACCATGGCAGCTTTTCCATCGATGAGTCCATCGTCCATATTCACATCGATAATTTGGGCACCTCCTTCCACTTGATGCCTAGCAATGGAAAGTGCTTCTTCAAAATTACCTTCCTTAATCAACCTCAGGAATTTCTTGGAACCTGCTACATTGGTACGTTCCCCAACGTTTATGAAATTACTTTCCGGAGTTATGACCAGTGGTTCCAAACCTGAAAGTTTTAAATATTTAGCATCTTGACTCATGACTTAAAAAGGCAAATTTGACACATCCACATTTCCTCCAGAAATAATTATTCCAACTTTCCGGTCTTGAAAATTCGCTTTATCTCTCAAAACTGCAGCCAAAGCTACTGCTGAAGAAGGCTCTACCACTAGTTTCATCCGTTCCCAAATCAATTTCATTCCCGAAATGATTTCCGCTTCCTCAACACAAATAATGCGATCGACCAACTTTTGGATGATGGGAAAATTTTGATCGCCCAAATGCGTTCTCAATCCATCAGCAATGGTATCGGTACAATCATTGGCCTCTATTTTTCCTGATTGCAAGGAGCGAAAAGCATCATTTACCTGTATGGGTTCTGCGCCCATAACCTTACAATGATTTCCAAAATAATGTGTTGCTAGGGCTGTTCCTGCCAGTAAGCCCCCACCGCCTACTGGAGCCACAATGGCATCCAAATCGGGATGATCCACCAGTAATTCCAGGGTGGCCGTTGCATTGCCCAAAATAACCTCCATTTGATTGGAGGGGTGCAGAAAGGCTGCTCCTTTATCATTTACAATCGATTGCGAAGTGGCTTCACGGGCTTCCAAGGTAGATTCGCACAAAATAACTTCAGCCCCATATCCTTTTACTGCTTCTCTTTTTACAGTGGGTGCATTTTTGGGCATGACCACGTAGGCTTTCCATCCCAGTTTTTGTGCAGCCAAGGCCAAAGCCTGTCCAAAGTTTCCTGAGGAATGGGTGACTACGCCTCCTTTTTTTTGTGCTTCTGAAAGTGACTGAATGGCATTTAACGCACCCCGCATTTTGAAGGCTCCCATCTTTTGAAAATTTTCACATTTGAAAAATACGGAAGCTCCCACCATTTGATCGATCTGGGAAGAGGTGAGCACAGGGGTTCTATGAATCCAAGGTTTCACCGCTTTGTAAGCATCCAATAAGTCTTGTTTTTCAGGAATCATTCAGCAGGTTGTAATTGAGGTAATTTACGCGGATGGTAGTTTGCAGCTACTTTGGCAATGGCACTAATGTGCTCTGGAGTGGTTCCACAACAACCTCCAATAATGTTGACAAGGTTTTTCTGCAAATAGGTTTCGATTTGTTGGGCCATTTGCTGCGGACTTTCATCATAACCCCCAAAGGCATTAGGAAGTCCGGCATTGGGATAGGCCGATAGGGCCAAATCGGTCCGGTGGGCAATGACCTCCAAATGGGGGGTTAATTGTTTGGCTCCAAGCGCACAATTGAATCCAATACTGAGCAAAGGGACGTGCGCAATGGAAATCAGAAATGCTTCAGCCGTTTGTCCCGAAAGCGTCCTTCCTGAAGCATCCGTAATGGTACCACTTACCATTACTGGAATATCTAATTGCCGCTCCTCTTTAATTTCCTCGATGGCAAAGAGCGCCGCCTTGGCATTTAGTGTATCAAATATGGTTTCTACCAACAATACGTCCACTCCCCCATCGATCAAAGCT
>DJVA01000096.1 GCA_002440705.1 Flavobacteriaceae bacterium UBA6268
TTTAAGTCCTGCGTGTCTACCAATTCCACCACTTCTGCAGTGCTTTGGATAAAAAAAGCCGAAATGTTTCGGCTTTTGAGCGAAAAACGGGATTCGAACCCGCGACCTCAACCTTGGCAAGGTTGCGCTCTACCAACTGAGCTATTTTCGCATGGATAATGATCTTTGCTTTTACAGCAAAAGCGGGAGCAAATTTATAATTTTTACCGCAAAAACAAACATTTTTACATAAAAATCACTTATTATTTTTAAACCTCACCGTGGCACTCCTTTGCAGCATACGTTTTATTTCATTCAATTTCATCAGTGCTTCAACGGGGGTAAGGGTATCGATATCGGTCCCTAAAATTTCATCTCTTATTTCTTCCAACAAGGGATCGTCCAAATTAAAGAAACTTAATTGCATGTCTTCCTTGGAAAGTGCTTTCATTTTGTCCGTTAGCTCTTCCGAAGAATGGGAACGCTCCAAACGCGTTAAAATTTTCTGAGCCCTTAACAATACGGCAGGAGGCATGCCGGCCATCTTTGCAACATGGATCCCAAAGCTGTGTTGTGAGCCTCCGGGGACCAACTTCCGCAAAAACAAGACCGTATCCTTAAGTTCCTTAACAGAGACGTTGTAGTTTTTAATTCGTTCAAAAGTCTCCGTCATTTCATTCAGTTCGTGGTAATGGGTGGCAAAAAGTGTCTTTGGATGTGCAGGGTGCTCATGCAGGTATTCGCTAATGGCCCAGGCAATGGAGATTCCATCATAGGTACTGGTCCCTCTTCCAATCTCGTCCAACAATACCAAACTCCGTTCTGAAATGTTATTCAATATACTGGCCGTTTCGTTCATTTCGACCATAAAGGTCGATTCGCCCATCGAAATATTATCACTAGCCCCAACTCTAGTAAATATTTTATCCACACAACCCATCCGAACGGCACTTGCCGGCACAAAACTTCCCATCTGGGCTAACAAAACAATGAGCGCCGTTTGTCTTAAAATAGCACTTTTACCACTCATGTTAGGGCCGGTAATCATAATGATTTGCTGGTTTTCCCTGTCCAGAAATACATCATTGGCTATGTACGGTGTATCAACGGGAAGTTGTTTTTCAATTACCGGATGCCTTCCTTCCTTAATATCTAGATCAAAAGAATCGTCCAATAAAGGGCGAGTGTAGTGATTTTTTTTGGCCTGAATGGCAAAAGAAGACAAGCAGTCCAATTGCGCAATGCTGTGAGCCGTTTGTTGAACCGCATCAACAAATGCAACCATCCATGAAACTAACTGGGCAAAAAGTGCTTGCTCCAAAACCAGGATACGATCTTCCGCACCAAGAATTTTACTTTCGTAGGCCTTGAGTTCTTCGGTAATATAGCGCTCGGCATTGACCAGTGTTTGCTTTCTAATCCACTCCTCAGGTACTTTGTCTTTGTGGGTGTTGCGAACTTCAATATAATACCCAAAAACATTGTTGGATGCTATTTTTAAGGAAGGAATTCCCGAACGCTCTTGCTCCCGTTCCAGCATTTGATCCAAATATTCTTTTCCTCCCGAAGCAATGCTTCGCAATTCGTCCAATTCTTGATTTAGGCCATGGGCAATGGCATTTCCTTTCAGAATATGCACCGGTGCTTCTTCGTTGAGGGTTTCCTTTATTTTTGACCTTAAGGTTTCACAATCCTGCAATTGTTCGCCCAGTATGTTCAAGGATTCATTTTTCGATTGCAAGGCCATGGCCTTAATGGGCACTACAGCTTCCAGGGAATTTTTTAGGTGCACCACTTCCCTAGGATTGATTTTACCGGTTGCGGTTTTGGAAATCAGCCGCTCCAAGTCGCCAATCTTTTTAATATGCTGTTGCAGTTTTTCAAGAAAGGCAGGCTGGTCCAGCATATAACTTACCACTTCGTGACGGCGTGTGATTTTTTCGATGTCTTTCAGCGGAAATGCCAACCAACGCTTTAATAAACGGGCTCCCATGGGAGATATCGTTTGGTCAATCACGTCCAATAAAGTTACCGCATTGGAAGTATTTGCCAGGTAAAGTTCTAGGTTTCTAATGGTAAACCGATCCATCCAAACATAGGCATCTTCAGCAATCCGGGACACGCGACTAATGTGTTTCAATTGGTGGTGTTGGGTTTCGGAAAGATAATGCAGCACCGCCCCCGCGGCAATAACCCCTTCCTGCAAATGATCTACCCCAAATCCCTTTAAGGTTTTGGTTTCAAAATGTTTTGTAAGGGTTTCGTGGGCATAATCGGTCTGGAAAACCCAATCTTCCAAATGGAATGTATGGTAATCGTCTCCAAATAATTCTGAAAATACTTTTTTCCTGGGCTTGCCAAAGAGGATTTCCGAGGGGCTAAAATTTTGAAGTAATTTATCGATGTACTCTGCCGACCCCTGAGAAATGAGAAACTCTCCAGTGGACACATCCAAAAATGCCACCCCAATCATTTCTTTAGAAAAATGGAGGGCAGCCAAGAAATTGTTTACACCTCCTTGAAGGATGTCATCATTAATGGCCACTCCTGGAGTGACCAACTCGGTAACACCCCTTTTCACAATGGTTTTGGTTTGTTTTGGGTCTTCCAATTGATCGCAAATAGCCACCCTACAACCGGCCATGACCAATTTGGGAAGGTACGTATTTAAGGAGTGGTGTGGGAAACCAGCCAACTCAGTTTGGTCGCCCCCATTATTTCGTGAGGTAAGGGTAATATTCAATATTTTGGAAGCCCGAACGGCGTCTGCCCCAAAAGTTTCGTAAAAATCGCCCACGCGAAACAATAACAAGGCATCGGGATATTTCGCCTTGATGGTATTGTACTGCTGCATCAATGGGGTGACTTTTTTACTCATGTTCCTGCAACTTCGAAAAAGCTAAGGTACGGATTCGGCTATTTTTTTTGAACAGCAAACCCCATTAGTTTCAGAAAGTTTTTCACAATGAACCCATGGATTGACACAAATCCAAAAGGAAAATTTTGTTTGTATTACCTTTGCGATTCCATGGAACATCGTAAGTTGAAAAATAGCGAATTGTCGAGGATTTCGGCTTCCGAATTCAAACATGCGGAAAAAGCCCCCATTGTCATCGTTTTGGACAATGTTAGGAGCCTGAACAATATTGGGAGTGTATTCCGAACCGCAGATGCTTTTTTGATTGAAAAGATCTACCTCTGCGGAATCACCGCGACACCTCCCCACAAAGACATCACCAAAACGGCTTTGGGCGCTACCGAAAGTGTAGCTTGGGAACATGCCAAAAACACCCTCGAAGTTGTGAAAACACTCCAGGAAACAGGACTCATAGTCTGTGCCATCGAACAAACGGAAGGTTCGGTTTCTCTGGGAAAATTTGCGTTGGATGCCAAAAAAAAATACGCCCTGGTCTTTGGCCACGAAGTGAAGGGTGTTTCACAGGAAGTCGTTTCGGCCAGTGATTGTGTATTGGAAATCCCACAATACGGAACCAAACATTCGCTAAACATCGCTGTGAGTGTGGGCATTGTAGTTTGGGATTTCTTTTCAAAATGGGAACGCATCAAGGTTCCATAATATCCTTGAGCAACTGCAAGTAATCCTTACGGTGTTCCACAAAATCCTTGTTGGTAATGTCAATAATTTTAATGTTCCCTGTGTGCTGTGCTTTGATAAATTGCAGGTAGCCGTCATTGATTTTGGCCAAATAGTCTTTTTCGATACGCTGTTCAAACGTACGCCCTCGTTTTTGGATGTTTTCCATCAAACGGTCCGTGTTTTGGTAGAGGTATACATACAAGTCGGGTTTGGGCAACTCTTTATGCATTAAATGGAAGAGTTTTTTGTACAGCGTAAATTCTTCTTCCGTTAGCGTAATCTTCGCAAAAATCATGGACTTGTAAACATCATAGTCCGCAACTACGCAGTCCTTGAACAAATCATACTGGGTAATGTCTTCTACCAATTGTTGGTAGCGATCGGCCAAAAAAGACATTTCCAATGGAAAGGCATACCGCTGTGGTTCTTCATAAAATTTGGGAAGAAATGGGTTTTCCATGAAGCGTTCCAAAATCAATTTGGCATTGAACTCGTACGCCAATTGCGTAGCCAAACTGGTTTTTCCTGCACCTATATTGCCTTCGATGGCTATGTATTTGTAGCGATTGAAACTGTAATCTTTTTTGGGGTTCCGTAACCACTTTGATGTTTTTATGAGGATACTCTCGTCCCGTGTCTTGGCTAACAACCAGATGATGCTTTTCTTAAGAATGGGGTGTACAAACTGTGGATTCAATTCGGCCATGGGTTGCAGCACAAACCTTCTATTGGCGATTTCAGGGTGCGGGACGACCAATTCCTTCATAACGAGTTCCTTTCCATCTACAAAAAGCAGGTCGATATCAATAATTCTGGAAGAGTAGCCCTGTCCTTTTTTTCGAACACGTCCCATACGTTTTTCGATGGAAAGGATTTTTTTCAGTATTTTCTCAGGAGTCAAAACCGATTGAACCCATACCACGCAATTCAGAAAATCATCCCCTTCAAATCCCATCGCAGGAGTTTGATAGACAGAGGAAATCCGCTCAATATGCCCAACCTCTTCAAAGAGGTGTTGAACAGCTGTTTGCAGGTGTTCAAACTTGTTCCCTAGGTTACTCCCCAGAGAAAGATATATGTTTTGAAGTGGCTCGATAATGTCTTACATTTACCGGAAACGAAAATAATCATCCTAAACCAAAAGGACATCATAAACCAAAAAATATCCGTTTGAGAATCGATCAAATTTTGAAAGCGCAGCGCGTCTATTTGATTCTGGCAGCTTTGTTTATCTGTGCCTTGGTAGTTTCCAACCTCATTTTCCAAAAGTTTTTCCATTGGGATTTTTTTGGGCTTTATACTTTTGAAATTTCTGTTGGAATCTTGCCCTACCCCATCACTTTTCTCATCACAGACATTATTAGCGAAGTCTACGGAAAACAAAAAGCCAACCAGGTAGTCACCACGGGAATTTTTGCCTCGTTCTTTTCATTGGTCATCGTTTTTATTTCGGACCTGGCCCCCGCAACAAACTGGAGCCCTGTGGACGACCTATTGTTTTCCAAAGTATTTGGCGCTACGGCCGTGGCTGTTTTTGCTTCGATGTTGGCCTATTTATTTGCGCAGTACATTGACATCCAAATCTTCCATTTTTGGAAAAGAGTTACCAAGGGCAAGCACTTGTGGCTTCGCAATAATTTTTCAACCTTTACCTCTCAATTTGTAGATACCTTTACCGTGCTGTTGTTAATGTGCAGCTTTAAAAAAATTGAATGGCATTTGTTTGGCGGACTTCTAGTAAGCGGATTCCTATTTAAAATAATCGTGGCCGTACTGGATACCCCATTTCTGTATGCAGCGGTTTACCTCATGCGAAGGCAATTTGGATTGAAGGAAGCCGAAGAACTTCCTTTAGCCTGAAACGGCAATCCCAACCACATAACCCTCCGAACCCCTTACGTTGAATACGGTGTCGTCTTCAAAAATTAAATACTGCCCCTTAATGCCTTTCAACTTTCCAGAATAGTGCGGTGTCTTCTCAAGATTAAGGCTATTGGGTTTCTCGGGATAGTGAAGTACGGGGAATTCCAGATTGGTTTCCAAATTGTTTTCAAGAATGTAGTTTTGCACCTCCGCAGGAATGAATCGTTGAAGTTTTTTGCGCCACTCCACCAAATCTTCATCCTCAATTTCGTTTTTGAGCATCGTCCTCCAATTGGTTTTGTCGCTGATGTGTTCTTTTAATGCCACCTCGGTAATACCTGCCAAATACCGGTTGGGTACTTCTACAATTTCGATGGCCTCATGGGCTCCCTGATCGATCCAACGGGTAGGGATCTGACTTTTGCGCGTAACGCCAACCTTTACATTGCTGCTGTTGGCCAAATACACAATATGAGGTTGCAGTTGTACTTTTTTTTCAAACTCCAAGTCCCGTTCTTCCTGGTTCAAATGCGATTTGCTCAATTCGGGATGCATGACCCAATCAGCCGCTTCGGGAGCCTCGTAGAAACAGGATTTGCAAAATCCTTGTCGGTAAATGGGCTTGTCAAGGCCACAGTGTAAGCATTGGTAGCGCAAAAACTTTATGGAAACCGTTTTGTCGATCAACTGATTGACATTCAAAAACAAATCATCCCAAACTAGGTAATATTGAATGGGAGAACCATTTTCAGTTTCCATTTTTGTAAGTACCCCTTCAAACTGCATAGAAAAAAATACTATTTTTAGGACATAAAGATAGGGTAAATTATGCCAATTCCTATTGTCAATTCCATAGCTTCATGGTTTTTAAAGAAAAGGTTCCATCAAATTGAACTCTTTCTGAAATACCCCCATGAAGTCCAGGAAGAACTACTTTTCAACCTGCTTCAAAAAGCCAAGCAAACGGAAATTGGTAGGCAGTACGACTTTGCCTCCATTAACAGCTACGGAACTTTTGCAGAGCGGATTCCCATTACCAGCTATGAAGATCATGAAGGCCAGATAGAACGTGCACGCAGGGGTGAAAACAATATTTTTTGGCCCACACCCATCAAATGGTTTGCAAAGTCCAGTGGAACGACCAATGCCAAAAGTAAATTTATTCCCGTAAGCCAGGATTCATTGGAGTATTGTCATTACGCCGCAAGTAAAGACTTGCTTTGCATTTACTTCCACAATAATCCCGATTCGCAACTTTTTGTCGGAAAAGGGCTTCGCTTGGGTGGCAGTAAAGAATTATACCGTGAAAACGGAACGGCCTATGGTGATCTCTCAGCAATTTTGATAGACAATATGCCCTTTTGGGCCGAATTCAGTAGTACCCCAAGCAATGAGGTTTCCTTGATGGCCGATTGGGAAATAAAGATGCAGGCCATTGTTGACGCCACCCTCAAGGAAAATGTAACCAGTTTGGCCGGTGTGCCTTCCTGGATGCTCGTACTACTGAACAATGTGCTCGAAACTTCCGGAAAACAGCACCTATTTGAAATCTGGCCCAATTTGGAGGTCTACTTTCATGGAGGGGTAAGCTTTGAACCTTATGCCAATCAATACCGAAAAATCCTCCCTAGGGAAGATTTTAGGTATTATGAAATTTACAATGCTTCTGAAGGTTTTTTTGCCATTCAAGATCAAAACGATACCAAGGAACTGCTGTTGATGTTGGATTACGGAATTTTTTATGAATTCATCGATATGGACACCTATGGGTCTTCACATCAAAAAGTGGTACCGCTTAGCGGGGTCGAAGAAGGAAAAAATTATGCCATGGTCATTACAACCAATGCAGGACTTTGGCGCTATAAAATTGGCGATACCGTTCGTTTTACCTCAACCCAGCCCTACAGGATTAAAATTAGTGGCCGTACCAAACACCACATCAATGTGTTTGGTGAGGAGTTGATTATTGAAAATGCTGAAGTGGCCCTGAAAAAAACGGCCCAATTTACCCAATCCGAGATTTTGGATTATACCGCCGGGCCTATTTTCATGAACGGGCGATTAAAAGGGAGCCACGAATGGATTATTGAATTCAAGAAACCTCCAAAGGACCTTCGTCAATTTGTAAAGGTCCTGGACCAGTCACTTCAGGAAGTGAACAGTGATTATGAAGCCAAGCGTTACAACAATACCACCTTAAATCCGCCTACCGTCCACCAAGCAAGGGAAAACTTATTTTACGACTGGCTAAAACAGCACGACAAACTTGGTGGCCAACACAAAGTGCCCAGGCTTTCCAATACCAGGGATTTGCTAGAAGAACTTTTATGCATGAATCGATAAGAAACGTGCGAAGCAAGGGCTATAGTACTTGTTTTAAGCAAAGCACGGCATTGCCGCTGTTTTTTCACTTAATCGATTATTTCAATCGCTTCAGCTAAAAGTTTTGGTAGTACTTTTCTTACGATATACATTCGTAGCTGAAATTACAATTGGGGCTGTAATGAAAATCTTTAAAAAACTTGGTGGTTTAGTACTCGCAATGTCCATTGTTTCATGTGCATCTGTGGCACCCACCCAAAATACTGAGAAGGAGTTGGCTGGATACATCCTTAAAAACAAAAAGGAATTGATGCAGCAAAAAGTACTTCACAAAAACAATAAAACGGTTATTGCAATACCGTAATTAACTAACCAATTTGTATAGAAAACCTCCGTTTTTCGGGGGTTTCTCTTTTTCTATCACGAAACGGCCTTAAGTTTTTTGATGGTTGATTTGCTGAGTTTTTCCTGGGCATACTCCATCGTTACATGCAACGATTTATCTTCGGTGCCTGGAAGGTCGAACATAGCATCCGTAAGCACAGCTTCACATAAGGAACGTAATCCTCGGGCACCCAATTTGTATTCGATGGCCTGATCTACAATAAAATCGAGTGCTTCTTCGGTAATTACAAAATCAATTTCGTCCATCTCAAAAAGCTTTTTGTACTGTTTGATGATGGCATTTTTGGGCTCGGTGAGGATGGCCCTTAGGGTACCTTTGTCCAAAGGATTCATGTAAGTAAGCACCGGAAGTCGTCCAATAATTTCAGGAATTAGCCCATAATCCTTCAAATCTTTGGGGATGATGTAACGCAACATATTATCCCTTTCCAAACTTTCTTCTTTCTTGGAAGCGCTGAACCCAACAGCCTGCATGTTGAGGCGTTTGGAAATATGGCGCTCGATGCCGTCAAAAGCCCCGCCGGCAATAAAAAGGATGTTCTCGGTATTGACTTCAATGAATTTTTGATCGGGATGTTTGCGACCCCCTTTGGGTGGAACATTCACAACAGTGCCTTCCAAAAGTTTCAAAAGCGCCTGTTGCACCCCTTCCCCGCTTACGTCGCGAGTAATGGAAGGGTTATCGCTCTTACGCGCAATTTTATCGATTTCGTCAATAAAGACAATGCCTTTTTCGGCTTTTTCTACATTATAATCTGCCGCTTGGAGCAATCGGGTTAAAATACTCTCCACATCTTCCCCTACATATCCAGCTTCGGTGAGCACCGTAGCATCAACGATGGCCAAAGGTACATTTAGCATACGGGCAATGGTCTTGGCCATCAATGTTTTCCCGGTTCCTGTCTGGCCCACAATGATGATGTTGCTTTTCTGAATTTCAATGTCATCGTCGCCTTTAGGTTGCAGCAATCGCTTGTAATGATTGTAAACGGCAACGGACATGACTTTTTTGGTGTATTCCTGCCCAATGATATAATCGTCCAAAAAGCCTTTAATGGCTTTAGGTTTCTTCAACATCATTTCTTTGGAAAGCTCTGCGTTGTCCGTATGCATGGCTTCTTCAAGTACAATGCCATGGGCCTGTTCGATACAACGATCGCAAATATGGGCATCCAATCCGGCAATCAGCAAATTGGTTTCCGCCTTTTTACGGCCACAAAACGAGCATTCCAATTCCTCTTTCGACATAATTCAATTTTTAGGTCCTGACCAATATTTCATCAATCATTCCGTATTCCAGTGCTTTATCGGATTTCATCCAAAAATCCCGATCGCTATCCTCGTATACTTTATCAAACGTTTGTCCGGAATGTTTGGCGATGATTTCGTAAAGTTCATCACGAAGGGTCAAGATTTCCTTGGCAGTTATTTCAATATCGCTAGCCTGTCCTTGGGCCCCTCCCATGGGTTGATGGATCATCACCCGGGAATGTGGCAATCCACTGCGTTTTCCCTTTTCGCCAGCACACAACAATACCGCTGCCATTGAGGCTGCCATCCCGGTACAAATTGTGGCTACATCTGGTTTGATGAATTGCATGGTATCGTAAATCCCCAAACCAGCATACACGCTTCCCCCGGGAGAGTTGATGTATATCTGTATGTCCTTTGAGGCATCCACGCTTTCCAAAAACAGCAACTGGGCCTGTACAATATTGGCTACTTGATCGTTAATGCCCGTGCCCATAAATATGATGCGGTCCATCATCAAACGCGAAAAAACATCAAAAATGGCAATGTTCATTTGGCGTTCCTCAATAATATTTGGTGTAAGGCCCACAGGATACATACTGCTTACGATTTGATCAAAATACGTACTGCTAATCCCTTGGTCCTTGGTAGCAAAGTCTTTAAATTCTTTTCCGTAGTTCATAAAACTTGAGTCGTTTTCAAATTAAAAAAGCGTTGAAACTCGCTCGATTCAACGCCCTAAATATAATTATTTATCGCTGAATTAAGCGTAAGCCTCTTTGATGAATTCGTCGTAAGTAACTTCCTTGGTCTTCAATTTGGCATGTTCCTTAAAAAATTGCAACAGTTTTTGAGTGTTCAACTGTTCGGTTAACCGTCGTACTTCCTCTTCATTGCCCATAATCCTGGCAACAATTCCCTCTACTTCATCATCCGTAGGATTCAAATGACCGTATTGGGCCATTTGGTTTTTGATCATTCCTTGGGTGTAAGCCTTTAATTCGTCGAAAGTAATTTGTAAGGCTTCGTTTTCATCGCGCAATTTGCCTTCAATCAATTGGTATCGCAACCCTTTTTCACTGCGGGTGTATTCGGCATTGGCTTCTTCTTCAGTATACTTGGATTCACCGGTTGATTTGATCCAACGCTTCAGGAAATCGGAGGGCAATTCGAATTTAGTGTTTGAAATCAGGGTTTCCACCACGTCGTTCAACAGCTTTTGATCGCTCTGTTGTACAAATTGTCGTTCCGCATCTTCCTTGATCTTTTCCTTCAATTCTTTTTCGGAAGTAACCACATCTTTGCCAAAAAGCTTGTCGAATAGTTCTTGGTTCATTTCCGCCAATTCGCGGGTATTGATTTCCGCGACGGCAAACTGTACCTCAATGTCCAGCCCATGGGCATCATCGTGGGAAACACCCAAATAGCGCTGGTGGTCATGATCGTCATGAAAAAGCCCTTTGGTCTTTAAAGTAAGTACCTCCCCTACTTTGGCACCCAAGATGGCATCCAATTGTTTTTTTCCCTTAATGACGTCGGTGGCAAAGGTCGTCTTTTTATTTATTTGTTTGGCTTCGGAAGTAAAAGTTCCCGTAATCTCATCGTCTTTCGCCACTTCTTTTTTGGAAATCAACTTCCCGTATTGTTTGCGAATGGTCTTTACCTGATTGTCGATCATTTTTTTGTCGGCCACAATTTTGTAATGGGTGGTCGCTTTCTTCTGAAGGTCTACTTTGAAATCGGGCGCCAAGCCCAACTCAAACTCAAAAGCGAAATCATCGGCATCCCAATCGATAGCGGTTTCATTTTTTGGAAGCGGATTTCCCAAAATGTCCAATTTCTCCTCGGTAAGGTACTTGTGGAGTTTATCCTGAAGCAACTTGTTCACTTCCTCTACCAAAACGGCCTTTCCAAACTGCTTTTTTACCATTCCCATGGGGATTTGTCCCTTACGAAAACCAGGAATATTGGCATTTTTGCGGTAATTGGTCAATACTTTTTCAACCTGAGGCGCATAGTCGCTCTTTGAAATTTCTACGGTCAGGACCGCATTAAGGTTGTCGATGTCTTTTTTCGTGATGTTCATTGGGAATCCCTTAAAAAATTGGCTGCAAAAGTAGTGTTTTTGTAGCTGATGGACAAGTAATGCCTCGGTGTATTTCTATCGTGAAGGATCTTTTTCCAGTACTGAATAAAGGACGGATTGCAAAAACGTAAGCAGGATGCTGAAAAGCAACGCCCACCAAAAATTGCGCACCGCAAATCCGCTGATAAAATAATCGGCCATTTGGATAATAAACGCATTAATGACCAATAGGAAAAGCCCAAGGGTAACAATGGTTATGGGAAAGGTTAAAAACACCAAAATGGGTTTCACGATAAGGCGTAAAAGGGCTAATACAACAGCTACAATGATGGCGGACCAATAACTTTCAACCCCAACTCCGGGAAGTATATAAGCCAAAAGCATGACCGCTGCAGCGGTAAGAAGAATCTTAAGAATGGTTTGCATGTTGCATGTGTTTGTTACCCCTAATTTCGGGAAAATCCTGTCAAAAAGTTCATAATCTTCTCATAAAATTCGGAAGGATTGTCTGCATGCAACCAATGACCTGCCCCCGAGACGGTATCAATCTTTGCTTTGGGGAAATGTCTGGAAATGAGCCATTCGTCCTCTGGAAGGATGTAACTAGACTTTTCACCCCTAACAAATAAGGCATCCCTCTCAAACCGTTGGGTTTTTTCCAATGGTTTTCCAACTTCTTCTACCTGTTCCGAAAGTACCGGAAGATTCATTCGCAATCCCAATTTCCCTTTTGCAACCCAATAGAGGTTTTTTAGCAGAAATTGCCGGGTCCCAAAATCCTTAACGTATTGGGAAAGGGCTTCGTCGGCTTCACTCCTGGATTGGATTTGTTCAAAATCCAATGAAGAAAGTCCTTTTAAGATATCTTGGTGATGCTGGGGATATGCTTTTGGGGCAATATCCGCAACGATAAGCTTTGCCACCATGCTAGGATAGCGTGTGGCAAATTCCATAGCAGTTTTACCCCCCATGGAATGGCCCAACAAAACGATGGGCTCCAAGTCATTCGCCATGCAATAGTTTTTTAAGTCATCTGCCATTACACCATAATCAAAAGCATCGCTATGAAAACTTCTTCCATGGTTCCTTTGATCTACCAAATGCACTTCATATCCAGCTTCCGCAAACTGGTTTGCAAGGGTTTTCCAATTATCGCCCATGCCCAAAAATCCATGCAAGATCACCAAGGGCTTACCTTTTCCTACAATTTGGGAGTAAAGTGCATTCATTGCAATTTATTGAGGTATTGTCGAATAACCGGTTCCAAGCCTAAGTAAATGGCTTCACAAATTAAGGCATGGCCAATGGAGACTTCCAACAAATGTGGAACCTGTTCTTTAAAAAAACGGATGTTCTGTAGGGACAAATCGTGCCCCGCATTGATGCCTAAACCAAGTTGATGGGCGCGTTCCGCCGCTTCAACGTAGGGATTTACGCCCTCTTCATTGCCCAAGCTGTATTGATGGGCAAAAGCTTCAGTATATAATTCAATACGGTCGGTACCGGTTTTTGCAGCTCCTTCAATCATCGGTAAAACCGGGTCTACAAAAATGGAGGTTCGGATGCCATTTCGTTTGCATTCAGAAATAATCTCAGAAAGGTATTCCTGGTGCTTTAAGGTATCCCAACCGGCATTGGAAGTTAGAGCGCCCACTGCATCGGGCACCAAAGTAACCTGGGTGGGCTGGATTTCCAGGACCATATCCAGAAATCGGTCCATAGGATTCCCCTCTATATTGAATTCAGTGGTCACCAAGGGTTTTAAATTGTATGCATCCTGGTACCGGATGTGGCGCTCGTCTGGCCGTGGGTGAATGGTAATGCCTTGAGCCCCAAATTGCTGTACGTCTTGTGCTACTTGAAGCACATCGGGCACGTTGCCGCCCCGCGCGTTCCGCAACGTAGCAATCTTATTGATATTTACGCTCAATTTGGTCATAGAGGTACTCTTTGGGACAAAAATACAAAGTTGAAGTCCGCTTTGGCATGGTTATTTTAAGTAATTTGCGAAAAAGTTTGTATGAAAAACATTCAGGAATACATTATCAACGACATTAGGCCGTTTGAGGTTTCGGAAAAAATGGGTGTGGTCAAAAATGCATTCAGCCAACTTACCTATTCTCATGTTCCGATATCAAAAAAGGGAGTCTATGCTGGGTGTATTTCCGAAACCGATGCCCATTGCTTCGACTCCAACAAAACTCTGGAAGACTATCTTTATGCAATTGAGCCTTTTTTTGTAAAGCAAAGCACCAATTGGTTAGACGTTATTGAAGCATTTGCTTTGAAATCGAGTAACATCATGCCTGTTTTGGGGAGTCAAAACGAGTACTTGGGATATTACGAGTTGGGCGACATTATGGATATCTTTAACCATACCCCTTTTTTGAGTGAAGCAGGGGGAATCATTGTTGTTGAAAAAGGGAGCCACGATTATTCGTTTAGTGAAATTTGCCAAATTGTGGAGTCGAACGATGGAAAATTGTTAGGCGTTTTCGTATCCCATATCGAAAACGATGTAACCCAGGCCACCATCAAGATTGGACATTCGGGAATGGGAGCCATCACACAAACCTTCCGGAGGTATGGGTATAATGTAGTTTCGGAACATGAAGAAGACAAGCTTCAGGAAGAGTTGAAAGAGCGTTCCGATTACTTGAACAAATACTTAAACATTTAGCGCATGAAGATTGGCATTTACGGTCAGTTTTATCATAAGGAATCTGAAAAGTACATTCAAAAGATTCTGGAAGCTTTGCGAAAAAAGGGGGCTGAAGTTTATATTGAAAAGGGGTTTCGGCAAATCATCGAGCAACATGGAGGAATTGACACCCCTTTAGGTTCGCTTAAAACTTTTACCAATCTGGACCGGAGTTATGACTTCTTTTTTAGCGTGGGGGGTGATGGCACCCTCTTGAAATCGGTGACGTTCGTGAGGGACCTGGATATTCCTATCGTAGGGATCAATACTGGGAACCTTGGTTTTTTGTCGACAATTCAGAAAGAAAAAATTTCGGAAAGCATCCACAACATCATGGACGGGCGGTACTACCTTTCGGAGCGTAGTTTACTCTCCGTAGCAACCCAGCCCCAGAAAGATAGCGCGTTTCCGTTGGATTTTGCTTTGAATGAGATTGCCGTCAACCGAAAAAACACGACTTCCATGATTAAAGTAGAGACCTGGGTAAACGACGAGCATCTTACCTCCTATTGGAGCGACGGGCTCATTGTTTCCACACCAACAGGCTCTACCGGTTATTCACTGAGTTGTGGGGGGCCCGTCATTGATCCCCAGAGCAACAGCATGGTCCTTACCCCGATTGCCCCACATAATCTAAATGCGCGTCCATTGGTAATCCCCGATAGTTCCAAAGTGCGATTGAAGGTGTATGGCCGTGAGGAAAACTACTTAATGTCATTAGATTCGCGCATTGCCACACTGCAGAATGAAACCGAAATTTTCATTTCAAAAGCGCCATTTACCGTCAAAATGCTTCAGATGGAAGGGGATTCTTTCATCAAGACCCTAAGGGCAAAATTGCTTTGGGGCGAAGACCGCCGTAATTAAACAATAAAATATCCCAAAATTTGTTTTACTGCTGTACAGATTGGCGGAAAATATGCCAAAGCGAAGTTAATTGTTATATTTGCAAACTTTTTAAGCACATGAGGCATTTTGCAGCAGTATTTTTTTGGATGTTATTAGTGGGGATTGGTCACGCCCAAACCTTTGAGATAGGTGGGTTTTTAGGAGGGTCCAATTACATTGGCGACATTGGCAAAACCAATTACATTGCCCCAAACAATTTGGCTTTTGGGGGCGTTTTTAAATGGAACCGCAGTGCCCGTCATTCATTCCGAGGAAGTATTGTTTTGGCAAACATAGAGGGGAACGATGGCGATTCGCCCGAAACACGCAGAAAAGAAAGGGGATATTCCTTTAAAAATTCCATTGCGGAGGTTTCGGCAGGAATCGAATATACTTTTTGGGAATTCAACCTGCATTCTGGATATCCACAAACAAGTCCGTATCTTTATACAGGCGTTACTTACTTTATTTACAACGCATTGTACAAAGGCGCGGATAACATCATAAGGGATTATGACACTGCAGGCTCCTTTGCCATTCCCATGGTAGTGGGTGTTAAAACCTCCATTGGTTCCCACTTTGTACTGGGCATGGAAATAGGAGCTCGGTATACATTTACTGATGATTTGGACGGAAGCTATCCGGTAAATGGCCTTGAAGACGAGGAAACCTTAAGGTTTGGCAACATCAATAGTGATGATTGGTATGTTTTTACAGGAGTTACGTTAACCGTAACTTTTGGAAGACAGCCGTGTTATTGTAATTTTTAATGAACCCAAAAGACCGTATAGACGCATCAAAATTACCCAAACACCTTGCAGTGATCATGGACGGAAATGGGCGTTGGGCCAAAAAGCAGGGCTTTTTTAGGTCTTTTGGACACGAAAATGGCACCAAGGCTGTTCGCGAAATTGTTGAAGCCTGTGCCGAATTGCCCATACCCTATCTTACTCTTTTTGCATTTTCAACGGAAAATTGGAACCGTCCCAAAGCCGAGGTAGAAACCCTGATGAAACTTTTAGTGAGTTCCTTAAAAAAAGAAATTGATACACTAGAGGAGCACAACATTAAACTCAATGCCATAGGCAATTTGGAGGCCCTTCCTAAAAAGGCCTTTAAAGAGCTTAAGGAGGTCATGGAAAAAACGAAGTCCAATAAGCACATGACCTTAACATTGGCTTTAAGCTATGGTTCCCGTGAAGAAATCACAAAAACTATTAAAGAGATTAGTCTCAAAGTTAAAAATAACCTAATTTCGCCGTCGGATATTGATGAATCGGTCATAAATAATCATCTTTACACCAAGGATTTGCCTGATGTGGATTTATTGATTAGGACCAGCGGTGAACAAAGAATTAGTAATTTCCTGTTATGGCAAATAGCCTACGCGGAATTGTACTTCACCGAAACATTGTGGCCCGATTACAGAAAAAACCATCTTTTTGAGGCAATAGTAGATTACCAAAACAGAGAACGAAGATTTGGAAAGACAAGCGAACAACTCAATAATTAATTACCTTACTATTTCCCAGCAGCGCCTTAAACTACTTTTCTTTGTGGTTTTTGCGTTTTTGTCGGTTTTGAAAATTTCCGCCCAAAAAAAGGAATTGGACTCCGGGATAAAATATACCATTAACTCCATAAAAGTTTCCGGTACCCAGACTTTCAACGAAAATACCGTCATCGCCTTTACAGGGCTAAAAGAAGGAGATCAAATTTATATTCCCGGTGAAAAGCTGAGCAACGTTACCAAAAAACTTTGGGAACAAAACCTCTTCAGCGACATTGCGTTTTATGTAACGAACATCGATGGAAATAGGGTCGATTTAGAGCTGTACATCGTAGAATTGCCCAAACTCAATGAAGTGACCATTAAAGGGGTTCGTAAGGGACAAGTCAAGGAAATCTTGAAGGACAACAACCTTGCGTCTGGAACAAAGATTACTAAAAACCTCATCACAACTACCAAAAACCATATCGTCAATAAATACCGGGAAAAAGGGTTTTTCAATACCGACGTCATCATAGCTACCGTACCTTACATAGACTCTACAGGCACCGAAGTGGCACAGAACATGAACGTGCTTATTGACAGGGGAAAACGGGTAAAAGTGAAATCGATTAACTTTGACGGAAATCAGCAAATAAAGGACAAGAAACTGCGTCGCTTCATGAAAAACGTGAAGCAGAAAAACCCCTTGCACATTTTCAAAAGGTCCAAATACACTGAAGAACTTTACGAAGAAGATAAAGCCACGCTCATCCAAAAATACAAGGAACATGGATACCGTGATGCCCGCATTATTTCGGATACTTTAACGGTAATTAATGATAAAAACATTGCTCTAAATCTTAAAATAGAGGAAGGAAAAAAATACTATTTCGGAGAGATCCGCTTCATTGGCAACAGTGTTTACACAGATGCTTTTTTAAGACAGTATCTTGGTATCAGCAAAGGAGATACCTACAACGGAACGTTGCTTCAGGAACGCATCCAGGACAATTCCGACCCCGATGCGCTGGACCTCACCAACCTATATCAAAACGAAGGGTATTTATTTTCCCAGATTAACCCTGTAGAAGTTGGTGTTCGCCAAGACACCATCGATTTTGAAATTCGTATCAAAGAAAACAAACTTACCTATTTCGATCACGTAAGTGTGGTGGGCAATGACCGTACCAACGACCATGTGATCTACCGTGAACTGCGTACACGGCCCGGGCAAAAGTACAGCAAACGCAATGTAATACGTACCATTCGTGAATTGGGACAGTTGGGTTATTTTGATGCAGAGCAACTGAAACCGGAATTCAAAAACTTGGATCCCAACAATGGAACCTTAGATATTGAGTATTCCGTCGTTGAAAAAGGATCGAGCCAAATTGAACTGCAAGGAGGCTACGGAGGTGGTGGTTTTGTGGGCACACTTGGGCTTTCATTCAACAACTTCTCCATCAGGAACATTTTCAACAAAGAAGCTTGGAAACCACTTCCTATGGGAGATGGACAGCGTCTATCCCTTCGTGCGCAGGCCAGTACTTTCTACCAAACCTACAGTGTTTCGGTGGTTGAACCCTGGTTGGGCGGAAAGAAACCCGTGCAATTGAGCACCTCGTTCTCACACACGATTCAGTATTTATACAATTTCCAGACGCGTGAACGCGATAAGGACCGTCGGTTCCTAATTACGGGAGGGTCTGTAGGTATTGCCAAAAGATTGAGATGGCCGGACGATTACTTCCAATTATCCCACGCCCTGAGTTTTCAGCATTATAACCTAAAAAACTACAATACAGGCCTCTTTACCTTCGGAGATGGTTATTCCAACAATTTGGCATATACCATTGGTATTGGGCGAAACAGTACCGACATCAATCCTATTTACCCTCGAAACGGTTCCGACTTTTTATTGAGTGCAAAATTAACCGTCCCTTATTCGGCATTCAATGGGGTGGATTACAAAGGGCTAGCCGCCGAACGCAACCAATTGGAGGACCTTTTAAGTTCCAATCCAACCGACGGGGAAACCGTTGATGCACAGGAACGCATCTCTGAAATTGACCAGCAGCGTTTTAATTGGTTGGAATACTATAAAATAAAATTCCAAGGGACTTGGTATACAAGCATTGTGGGCAACTTGGTTTTAAGGCCTCGAGCAGAATTTGGTTTTCTTGGTGCCTACAATAACGATCGTGGCATTCCTCCTTTTGAACGTTTCTTTGTTGGAGGGGATGGCTTGGGTTCCTTTAGTTTGGACGGCAGGGAAGTTATTCAATTGCGCGGGTATCCCAATCAGTCACTTTCTTCCAATGATGGAAATACCATTTACAATAAATTTTCGTTAGAATTAAGATATCCTGTAACTTTAAAGCAGTTAGCTTCGATTTATGTTTTAACATTTATTGAAGGGGGTGGGGCTTATGATGGGTTTAGGGATTACAATCCTTTTAATTTAAAGAGGTCTGCTGGCGCAGGAATTCGTATATTTATGCCTGCTTTTGGTTTATTGGGTATTGACTTTGGGTACGGTTTCGACCCCATTTTGGGTGGAACAGAAAAAAATGGATGGGAAACCCACTTCATCATCGGGCAACAATTTTAATTTTGGCATGATATTTTCTAAAGAAACAACCGGCATATGAAAACATTAAAAGTACTTTTTTCAGTTCTGGCTATCGGCCTTGCCATTTCAGCACAAGGACAACGCGGGGTGCGTATTGGGTATATTGATATGGAATACATTCTTGAGAGCGTCCCAGAATACCAAGAGGCTTCCACACAACTGGAGGGAAAGGTTCAAAAATGGAAAAAGGACCTTGAAAAAATGTCCAAAGAAATTGAGCAAATGAAGCTTAACCTCAGCAACGAACGTGTTTTGCTTACCAAAGAACTCGTTGAAGAACGGGAAGAGGAAATCAAGATATTGGAAGAAGAAATGCTCCAGTACCAGCAAGATCGATTTGGTCCAAACGGAGATCTTGACATTCAAAGAAGGCAATTGGTGCAGCCCATACAAGATCAAGTTTTTAATATTGTACAGGAAATCGCAGAAGCTAAAAAGTACGACTTTATATTCGACAAATCTGCTGATGTGGTTATGTTGTTTGCTGCCAAAAGGAATGACATAAGTGAACAGGTTTTACGAAGCATCAACCGAGCAGCCAAAAGAGAAGAAGCAGAAAATCGCCGGGAGAAAAAAGAAATCGAGCAACGCGAAGAACTTTCTGTCGATGAAGAAAAAGCAGTAACCGAGCGAGAAAAAGCCGTTGAAGATAAAAAAAATGAACGCGAGCGCTTAATGGAAGAACGCAAAAAGCAACGCGATTCCATTCGTGACGCCAAAAAGGCCGAGTTTGAAGCGCGTAGACAAAAACTTATTGAAGACCGCCAAAAGCGCCTAGATTCCTTGGCCGAACTCAGAAATGGAAACAATGGAGGCAGCGGACCACCATCGGAGGGTGAGGGCGACGATGGCGATGGCGGCGACAACTAAATAATTTTTTTACACTCAATCTATAAACACTCTTAAAAATCAATACTTTTTAACAATGAAAAAAATCAATGTACTCATCGTAGCAGCCATGCTTTTTATGGGAGCCAACTTTGTTAATGCACAAACAAAAGTCGCCCATATCAACACTCAGGATTTGATTGAGGCCATGCCCGAAATGAAAGCTGCTCAAAGTCAGTTGGAAAAACTTCAAAAAACTTACGATACCGAAATCAAGGCAATGGTTAAGGAGTTAGAAGCAAAAATGAATCAATACGACTCTGAAGCTGCCTCCAAGACTCAAGAAGAAAACAAGAAAAGGGTTGAAGAGGTTCAAGGAATGCAGAACAACATTGCGGCCTATCGCCAGCAAGCGCTTCAAGACCTTCAAAAAAAGGAGCAGGACCTATTCCAACCTATTTTTGACAAAGCAAAAACTACCATTCAAAAAGTGGCTAGAGCCCAAGGCTTCCAGTATGTATTGGATTCTACTACGGGAGGTGGTGTACTCTTGGCTGATGGGAAAGACCTTTTGGCCGATG
Organism: Flavobacteriaceae bacterium UBA6268; assembly: GCA_002440705.1. Lineage (GTDB taxonomy): Bacteria > Bacteroidota > Bacteroidia > Flavobacteriales > Flavobacteriaceae > DJVA01. The sequence continues at coordinate 20,627 of DJVA01000096.1, forward strand.
TTAAAAAAGAGCTAGGCATATAAGTTAGCTTAACAAATATTTTCTCAAAACTGCCTACATTCTCGTGGGCAGTTTTTATTTTTATACCATGAGTGCAGCCCATCCGATTGGTGTTTTTGATTCAGGCGTTGGCGGAACCTCCATCTGGCAAGAAATCCATTCACTATTACCCCACGAAAACACCCTGTATCTCGCCGACAGCAAAAATGCCCCTTATGGGAACAAGACCCAAGAGGAAATTATCGCCCTAAGCATCAAGAATACCGAATGGCTCTTGCAGCACCAATGCAAAATTATTGTCGTAGCTTGCAATACCGCAACAACCAATGCCATAAAAGTTTTAAGGAGTCGATATTCAGTTCCTTTTATCGGCATTGAGCCCGCTATAAAACCTGCGGCCTTGCAAACCAAAACTAAAAGTATAGGTATTTTGGCCACTAAGGGAACCCTAAGCAGTGATTTATTCTATAAAACTACAAAGGAGCATGCCAATGATGTTAAAATTACCGAAATCATTGGTGAGGGCCTAGTACCGCTTATCGAAAAAGGGCAATTTAACAGCCCCGAAATGACCAAATTATTGAATAAATACACACAACCAATGATAGCTGCACAAATTGATTGCCTCGTATTGGGTTGCAGCCATTATCCTTACTTGATTCCATTATTAAAAAACATGCTCCCAGAAACAATTAAAATCATTGATTCTGGGGAAGCTGTTGCGCGCCAGACCAAATCCATCCTCGAACGAAATCATTTATTGAATACGGCAATGGAGAAACCTGCCTTGGATTTTTACAGTAACTTGGACACGAATACTTTAGCCTATCTTTTAAAAGGGTATTCTACTAAGATTCGCATCAACAAAATAAACTTTTGATTTCTATTCCTTAAACCAACTGGAATACTTGATATAATTATTGGCTATTCGCTCAATTTCCTCCTTTTGAAGTTCTTTGCTTACCTCTTTTACTTTTCGGGCCGGAACCCCGGCATAAACGCTTCCAGCCTCCACATGGGTATTTTTGGTAAGTACTGCTCCTGCTGCAATAATGCTATTACTTTCTATAACACAATCGTCCATTACAATACTGCCCATGCCAATTAAGACATTGTCGTGTATGGTACAACCATGTACAATAGCATTGTGGCCAATGGAGACGTTATTACCAATGGTGGTTGGAGAAGTTTGGTATGTGGCATGAATTACGGCACCGTCCTGGACGTTCACCTTGTCTCCCATTTTAATGAAATGGACATCTCCCCGAACTACGGCATTGAACCAGATACTGCACTGACGTCCCATCACCACATCGCCCACAACCGTAGCATTTTCTGCCACAAAACAATCGTCCGGAATTTGAGGGAATTTGCCGTTTACAGGTTTTATAATCATTACTAACTAAAATAAGATAACAATTCTTTTTTCCTTGAAGGACTTACCATAATCTCTTTCCCATTGCTCAAAACCACGCTCCCTCCCTTCCCTTTTCGGTATTCAACAATGTGGTTCACATTTACCAAATAAGATTTATGAATCCTGGCAAATCCACTTACGGAAAGAATATCTTCAAAATACTTCAGGGTTTTACTTACCAATTTTTTCTTTTCCGCCAAAAAAATACGAGTATAGTTATCGTCTGCTTGGCAATAAAGGATTTCACCCACTTCCATCACTTCAAACCCATTTTGTAGTGGGATGGTAATTTTTCCATTGGTGAATTGCTGTTTTGGTGCCAATACGGTATTTTGAAGCCGCTGTTCCTTTTCCTTTATTTCCCTTACATAGTCTACTGCTTCGATCAATTTGTCTATGTCGATGGGTTTCAGCAAATAGAAACTTGCATGGGCATTAAGGGCATCGATGGCATAATGGTCGTAGGCAGTTACAAAAACCGTTTCAAACGTACGGTCACCTACTTTATCCAATAAATCAAAGGCATTGCCATAAGGCATTTCCACGTCCAAAAATACCAAATCCAATTCATGGTTCCCGATAAGCACCAGTGCTTCTTCAACATTGGAGGCTTCCCCCAAAACCTGTACCTGGGGACAATACTTGCTCAGGTAATTTTTTAAGATGTCCCTACTGGTTTTTTCATCTTCCACTACGATGGTCCGTAAGTTCATTTAGTCTTTTTTTAAAGTAAGTTTTACAAGGGTTCCTTCTTCATTTTCAAAAGCATCTTCAACCAAAACATCCACTTTGTCACGGTACATTTCATTCAATATGGAAATACGCTTTTTGATATTACCCATGCCTTTGGACTTTTGTTTCTTTTGATGCTCGGTCTTCAAGGCTTTCGATTTCTTGCGCCCAATCCCATTGTCCTCTATGGTGATGACAACCGATTCTGTATCTTTTTTAACGAATTGAATTCGAAGCATTCCTTTTTCTTCCTTATACCGCAATCCATGCCAAACTGCATTCTCCACATAGGGCTGTAGCAACATGGGCGGAATCACAAAATCGTCTACAGCAATACCATCGTCCACTGTAATTTCATAATCAAATTTATCCTTAAACCTAAAATGCTCCAGTTTGGTATACAATTGCAACAATTCTATTTCCTTGGAAAGGGATATAAAATCCTCTTCACTGTTTTCCAGAACCGAACGCATAAGCTGGCTGAACTCGCTTAGGTACTTGTTCGCAGCACGTTCGTCATTGTTGGCAATAAAACTGTTTACAGAGTTTAACGCGTTAAAAATAAAATGCGGATTCATTTGCGTTCGGAGCGACTTCAAGGCCAAAAGATTGTTGGCATACTTTTGCTGCTTCACACTTCTGCGTTGCATATAGGCAGTGAAAAGCAGTAAAAGCGCCAGCGTAATCAACGAGCCAATGATCCATTTTTGGATTTTGTTGTTTTTCTGGATCAACTCTTGATTTTCAAAGGCCAACTGGTATCGGCTTTCGTTCAAGGCACGTTCATTCTCCAAACTGGTAATTCGGTTTTGCTTTAGGGCAATTTCCTTGCTGAATCGCGCTGCCTGTGAAAGCTCTTGCTCCTTTTTTACATAAAGTTCGTCCACTACCTCTACATAACGTTGGTAGCTTTCGGAGGCCTTTCCAAAATCGCCAATATCACGATAGATCTCTGAAAGTTTTCGAGTGGCGTCCTTTTGTACCACCAAATCTTCTTTTTCGTCGGCTTGCTGAATACTCTTTTCCAAAAATGGAATGGCTTCTTGGTATTTGTCCTGGGCTACGTAAGCGTTTGCAATTTTATAATTCTGCCTTTGTGGGGTTAGCGAACTGTTGACATCTTCATCTAATTTTTCGTTATCGTCCATGGATTCAATTTCATCCAGGGTTTGTTGCCGCAATTCAATTTCCTTTTTGAAATCCTGTGTTTGATTGTAGAAATCGGCCACCTTGCTTTTTTCTTCTGCGGCACGCTTTTTATTTTCTTTTTTAGACAAATTCAGTGAATTATTGAAATACGCTTCTGCTTCTTCAACCGCACCTCCTTTGGCATAAGCCTCAGCAATCTTTGAGTTTAGATTAGTGACCTTGGGGGTAATTTTTTTGTCGTTGGCAATATCCAGGCCCTTTTGGTAATTGAAAACACTTTTAACCACATCATTGGTAGCGTTGTAATTGTCCCCCAATCCTTCGAATACTTCTACTTGCTGGTATGGAGACAGAGATCCCCCAGAAAGTTCCTTATAAATATCAATGCTCTCTTGATAATTTCCGTTCTGCGTAAATGCTCTGGCCAGTTTGATTTTTACATCATTCATTGGACTAAAGGCAATACTCTGTTTGTAGTTGGAAATGGCCAAATCGGGAAGTTGCCAGTGCAGGTTAATGTCGCCTAAGGTCTCAAACGCCGTTGCATTTTGTAAAGTTGTTGGTTTTTTGCTTGAAGTACTTTCCAAGGCCCTGGTAACATACTCGATGCTTTTCTTAGCATCTAGTTTCAAGAAAAAATTCGCCGAATCGATGTACATTTTGAAATAATCCTTTTGCGAACTCCTTTCCCTGGAAGAGAGAGAAATTTTGGTGTCTATGGCCTTTTCAACTTCTACAGTAATACTTTGTGTGTCTTTAATTTTATAATACACCGTTTTGAATTCATCGCTTCGAACCACTAGTTCGTCCCCAACAGTTGCTTGGATTTCAAAGAGCCCCTCTCTATTGGTCGTGGTATACCCCTTCCCTGTTATCTCAATATTTACCTTAGGAATAGGGGCATAATCCTCTGCATTGACCACTTTCCCCTTCAATGAAAAGGTTTTTGGCGGAATGCTGGAATTCTGTGAAACAACAATAGGCACCCCACTCAAAAACAAATAGATAGCGATAAACAGAAGCTGCTTCATACTGTATTAAAATGTAAACATACGTACTTTGGAGCAGATGAAAAAACATCTAATTTAGGTTTTGAGGGCTTTCATGCCAATAAAAGTGGGGTTCTCTAAAAGGAACGTCTCTTTCCCTCATCGAAACCATTCGTTTGCTCAACTCGATTTTTTTTCAAAATTGGTTCTAACTAGGTTTACTTAAAATTTAATTTGGTTAGTATGAAAACATTAAAAACATTTTTGATAATGGCTTGCTTGCTTTCTATTGCTGCTTGTAAAGCCAATGGTGAAGAAACCCCAGCCATGCTAGACGCTCCAGTCCCATTTGACCCTCCTTCGAAACACTCCATCAGGGTCGCCCTGTTGTTGGATACCAGCAACAGTATGGACGGATTGATCGATCAAGCAAAAGCGCAGCTTTGGGACATTGTCAACGAATTGTCCTATGCAAAATGCAGGCACGAACAACCCAATCTGGAAATTGCATTATACGAATATGGCAATGACAACCTCAACTCCCGCGAAGGCTATATCCGCAAAATTCTCGGCTTCACGAACGACCTCGACGATGTTTCCAAAGAACTTTTTTCCCTTACCACCAACGGCGGAAGTGAATACTGTGGAACCGTTATTCAAAAATCATTGAACCAGTTGGACTGGGGTCATGACAGCGACGATCTCAAAATGATATTCATTGCCGGAAATGAGCCATTTACCCAAGGAAACATCGATTACCGCGATGCAGCCAACAATGCCAAGGAAAAAGGAGTGGTGGTCAATACTATCTTCTGCGGAAATTACAGTCATGGTATTGATACCAAATGGAAAGATGGGGCCCTGTTAACCTATGGAGACTACATGGCCATCGATCACAATAAAGAAACCATTTACGTGGCTTCCCCATATGACGATGCCATCTTACAACTCAACATTCAATTAAATGGAACCTACATCCCCTATGGACGCTATGGTAAAGAAAAAGTGGCTGTTCAAGAGGCTCAAGATGCAAATGCCGAAGAATACAGTAAAGCCAATGCTGTGAGTAGGACCGTATCCAAAGGTTCCCATTTCTATAAAAACAGTAGTTGGGATTTGGTTGATGCTGAAAGTGAAGCAAACTTTGATTACGATAAATTGAAAGAGGAAGAACTTCCAAAAAATTTACAGGGTAAAACTAAAACCGAGATCAAGGCCTATGTCAAATCCAAAAAAGAGGAACGAGCTCGTATTCAAAAAGAAATTGCCGAGCTCAACAAAAAAAGGAAAGACTATGTTGAAAGCCAGAATAAATCCACCTCTAACGGGTTGGAAAACGCCATGATTGAAGCTTTGAAAAAGCAGGCAAAGAAAAAATCCTATACCTGGGATTAAAAAAAAAGCCCCCAGTTGGGGGCTTTTTTATCTGGTATTAGGACGCAGCATCCCATTGTAACGCATATCCTGCTCCCAATGGCGGTACTTGCCGTCCAAAAAGTTATAGCCCAATGTAATTTGATGAAACCCCCCTTTTTCCAATCGTACATTACCTGTTTGGTAGGAATAAGTATAAGCAAAAACAAATTTTTCATAGGTAATTCCTAAAACAGGTGTGAAATATTGAAGCTTTTGATTTTTCACTTCGGTACCATCTAAGTATTCAGCACCGTCAAAGCTTCTGCGGTAGGAGATTCCTCCCCAAACACTTCCAAAATCCATCGATTTGAAAGCCTTGAAGTTTACGTCAATGGCTTGCTCATTGGTCCGTTCTTTCCATTGCACAAGAAAAGAAGGTTCGTAGGTCCATCCTTGGTTTGATGAAATCCCATAGGCAGCAGACATCAAATAGGTTCTTTGATTGTTGGATTCGTAATCTTCAGTATAAATGTTCCGATTCCGGAATAAAAGGTTCTTGACCGTAAAATGGGCCGCAAAGTCTAAAAAATTATACGAAAGTCCCGCATCAACATTCAAGTATGAGGTACTCTGAATGATTCCAGCAATTACCGGGTCAAACTCATTCGGATCAAACTTAGTCTCATCTAGGCGCTGTTGCATCAAACCTGCACTTAAGCCGAAGGAGAGTTGATTCAAATCGTATTTACTCCTTGAAAACATAATATGATGGGCATAGGTCAAATAACCCCCAACTTGTGAATGATAGCCGTTCTTATCATTAAAAAGAATAGCTCCAATTCCTGAACGATCTCCTAAACGAGTATGATAACTAATAGTTTGTGTATTCGGAGCTTCATTTTGGTCAAACCATTGTTGCCTACCTGTTAGCCTAACCTTCCCATAAGAGGCAGCCCCAGCCATCGCTGGATGAAGTAAATATAAGTTGTCGGCAAAGTAATCCGAATATGTTGGGATTCCGTCTTGTGCGTAAGAAATCGTTGCACAAAACATCAAAATACTGAAATAGGTTTTTCTAAATTTCATATCAAGTTGTTATCTAACGTTTAAGAGTAAAGTGCCCGGTA
>DJVA01000054.1 GCA_002440705.1 Flavobacteriaceae bacterium UBA6268
GGGCTCATAACCCGAAGGTCACTGGTTCGAGTCCAGTTCCCGCTACTAGCAAATCCGGTTTCGAAAGAAACCGGATTTTTTTTCCAAGCCCCGAGTCTTGCTTGGGAGGCTTAGCAAACAAAAAAATACAATGCTGAGCCATGGATTTCCCAGTTGCCCCTACTGTGCTCCAATCTTTTTTATTCCAAAACTTTGAAGTGTTTGATTTTCAGAAGGTGTGTTAATTGTTTTTAAGCCTCCCTTTTTTTCATGAAATAAGCTTAGCTTTACATAACCCTTTTGAAAACTGATTTCTTCATTCAAAAGAACCTTAAAAGTTAGTACTATGAAATCCAAAATTTTACTTTTTTCGATACTCGCAATCACGGTGAGTCTTCAGGCTCAAGTTAGAATAAATGATGACCTCGCTTCGCTGGTAGAATCCGAAATGAAGTCGGCCCTCAAAATAAAACAAGGCTCCCGAAACATGAACACGGGAAATTACGACCTCAAGTACCATCGCCTAGAACTTACCGTCGATCCCAGCGTTGCCTTTATTGCTGGTGACATCACTTCGTATTTCGAGGCTAAGGAAGACTTGGACCAAGTAACTTTCGAGTTGGCCAATAATATGGTCGTTTCCCAGGTCCTGCAACGCGGCAATTCGCTCACCTTCACCCAAAACAGTAATGACGAGGTAATCATTTCCTTGCCCGTCACGCAACTGCAGGGTGTTCTAGACTCCTTAACCATCAGTTATTCTGGCAACCCTGTGAGCTCCGGTTTTGGATCGTTCGAACAATCCAGTCATAATGGAGATCCCATCATCTGGACGCTTTCTGAGCCTTATGGCGCTAAAGCCTGGTGGCCTTGCAAGCAGGACTTAATCGACAAAATTGATGTGGTGGATATCTACGTTACCGCACCACAATTCAACCCGTCCGGAGAGGAGAATTTTGTTGCTGCCAACGGTGTGGAACAGGGCCAGGTGGTCAATGGGCCCAACAAAACCACCCACTTCAGGCACCAGCATCCAATCCCGGCTTATTTAGTGGCTTTTGCGATTACCAATTATGCCATCTATTCCCACACGGTGCCCAACAATGGAAATCCGTTTCCCATTGTGAATTATGTATACCCAGAAGACCTTTCCAGTGCACAGAACGATACCCCCATTTCTGTGGATATCATGGAGCTTTATACCGATTTATTTGAGGAATACCCCTATGCTGACGAAAAATACGGACATGCCCAGTTTGGATGGGGTGGTGGGATGGAACACACTACGGTTTCCTTTATGGGAGGTTTTTCCAGTGGATTGATAGCTCATGAAATGGCGCACCAATGGTTTGGCGATAAAGTAACCTGTGGCAGTTGGCAGGATATCTGGCTTAACGAAGGGTTTGCTACCTATTTGGCAGCTTTGGTCATCGAAAATTTTGATGGTGAAGCCAGTTTCAAATCCTGGAGGCAAGGCAAAGTAAGCAATATTACCTCCCAACCCGATGGTTCTATATACGTTCCCGCCGCCGACACCACTTCTGTAAGCCGTGTGTTTAGTAGCAGACTTAGCTATAACAAAGGTTCCATGGCATTGCACATGCTACGCCGTAAATTAGGAGACGCTACTTTCTTCCAAGGATTACAGGAATACCTGGCGGATTCCAATCTTGCATATGGATATGCCAAGACCGAAGATTTGAAAGCCACCTTGGAAAGCGTGAGTGGTCAAGATCTCACCCAATTCTTTAACGATTGGATCTACGGGGAAGGATATCCCAGCTACCATTTGGAATGGCAACGGTTGAATGCCACTCAGATAGAAGTAACTGTCAATCAGACTCAAAGTGACAATTCGGTATCTTTTTTTGAAGCACCACTGCCCATTCGTATTTATGGAACCGGTGGCGAAGAAGAAGATATGCTGCTTGATAATGACAGCGATGGACAAGTATTTGTCCTCGATGTGGCCTACGAAATTGGTATTATCGTGGTCGATCCCGATGCCCACATCATTTCCAGAAACAATAGCGTGGTCCTCGGTACCGATGCGTACCTAACCAATGCATCATTGATTGTATACCCCAACCCAGCCAATGACCGGTTGTACCTTCAAAAACCTTCGGACGTTACCCTCACTCAAATCACATTTTACGACGTGTTGGGAAGAACCCTAAAAACGATGAAAGGACAACAGGAACTTTCCCTTCAGGGCTTGCCTTCAGGTCTATTGTTCTTGAAGATTGAAACCAATCGTGGAACGGTACAGCGGACCATCGTCAAACAGTAAGACAAAAAGCCCCTAAATAAGGGGCTTTTTTTATCAATGAATTCATACATTTCCCAACCCTATGGGCTTTCAAGGAAGGAAACCTTAAAGAAGTAGCTTATCTTGTAGTCTAATCAACCACCAACCTCTAAAAACTGAAGCCTTATGGAACTCCTGCTCGAGAAACCCATAGACCTCCAAAAACTCAAGGAAGCCCTTACAGAAAAATTTCCTGATTATAAAGTAAAACAGGCCTTGTTCAACAAAAAAGTCTTGCGTATTACCAATGGCTTCAGCCAAGTAGTGGTAGCACAACGCAAAAATGGAACATTGCTCTGCGTAGGCAACCTCAACACGATGGACTGGCGCATTTTCATCCCTTTTGTGCTGCTTTTGGCAGCCATGTTAATTAGTGGGATTATTTTCATACTCATCATGAGTTCTGTCAAGAAAAAACAGTTTAAGGCTATGGAGGAAGAAGTCCTGCGCTTCCTGGAAGTCTATACTACTTCTTAACAGCACAAAATACAATCCTGTAAGGTTCCTTTGGTAGCCTATTGGAATCTCTTCGGGCATTCAGTATCTTTTCCTTTATCTTTGCAAAAAGATTATCATGGCCCATAAAGCAGGATTTGTAAACATCATCGGAAACCCCAACGTGGGCAAGTCTACTTTGATGAATGCCTTTGTAGGAGAGCGCCTCTCTATCATCACCAACAAAGCACAAACGACGCGACATCGTATTTTGGGTATCGTAAACGGTGAGGATTTTCAAGTGCTTTTCAGTGATACCCCAGGCATTATAAAACCAGCTTATGAATTGCAAACCAGTATGATGGAGTTCGTAAAATCGGCTTTTGACGATGCTGATGTCTTGCTATATATGGTGGAACTGGGCGAAAAAGAGCTGAAAGACGAGGCTTTTTTTGAACGCATCCGTGCTGCCAAAATACCCGTATTGCTTCTCCTCAATAAGATTGATCAGGGTAATGAAGAGCGCTTGAACGAAGCCGTGACCCTTTGGCAGGAAAAGGTGCCTAATGCTGAAGTGTTTGCGATTTCGGCCCTCAACAACTTTGGAGTACAGGAAGTTTTCAAACGCATTTTGGAACTCCTTCCCGAATCCCCTCCGTTCTATCCCAAAGACCAACTCACCGATAAGCCCGAGCGTTTTTTTGTGAATGAGACCATTCGTGAAAAAATCCTTATGCAGTACAAAAAGGAAATTCCCTATGCCGTGGAAATCGAGACCGAAGAGTTTCTGGAGGATGAAAGAATTATCCGTATCCGTGCGATCATCATGGTGGAACGGGAGAGTCAGAAAGGCATCATCATAGGTCATAAGGGCAATGCCTTAAAATGGGTAGGTATTGAGGCACGTAAGGATTTGGAGAAATTCTTTGGAAAGCAGGTGCATCTGGAACTCTACGTAAAAGTGAACAAGGATTGGCGCAACAACCCCAACCAGCTACGCCGGTTTGGGTACCAAAGCTAACCCTGAAGCGTTTGCCTCATAAACCGATGCAGTTTTTGCATTTCATCCTTTCCGGCGTGTTTCCCCATCCGTCCTGCAAAATAGAGGACGAACCATGCCAATACCATTAAGCCCATCAATACCAATTGCAGTAAATAAGGACTCTTTAAGGTGGCATTGGTGTAAGCCCAAATACCAAAGGCAATAAACAGCGAAGCTACCGCAAAATGTAGGAACATGAATAGGGTCCATACCGCAGGTTTGGGTCCAAATAATCCGCGTAAGGTAGTTTTGCCCGCTTCAAAGGAAGTAATTTCCAAATCCAGTTGGGGCGACCAGAAGTGCTGTAGGTGTTTGGGGATTTTCAAAAAAACATGATGCTCCACCCGGGTAACCACCACTCCTTCCGAATTGTGTTTAACCGCTTCGAAGGCTTGTAGGGCATGTTCCGCATCGGTTTTTAGATCCATCGAAAAGCGTGGGCGCAATACGATTTCTTCGCCAAGTTCCATAACGACTGTTGTATAGACGAAAAATAGCATTTTTTCTTCAATGGAAAGTGGTACCTTTGCATTTCATTTTTGAAGTATGAGCATTGTAGCTATCGTAGGAAGGCCCAACGTAGGAAAATCAACGTTTTTCAACCGGTTGATCCAACGCCGTGAAGCCATTGTGGATGCCGTAAGTGGGGTCACTCGAGACCGTCATTATGGCAAGAGTGATTGGAATGGAAAAACATTTTCACTAATTGATACGGGAGGCTACATTGTGGGGAGTGATGATATTTTTGAGGCCGAAATCGATAAACAAGTGGAATTGGCTATTGAGGAAGCAGATGCCATTGTCTTTATGGTCGATGTGGAGGCAGGCATTACGGGGATGGACGAAGAAGTGGCGCAACTCCTACGAAGGAGCAAAAAGCCCTTTTTTCTGGCCGTAAACAAAGTAGACAGTGCCAACCGTGAAAACGATGCCGTAGAGTTTTACGCACTGGGGGTGGAAAAATACTATACCATTTCCAGTATCAACGGGAGTGGTACAGGCGATTTACTGGACGATTTGGTGAAAGTCTTACCTGAGGAACCCAAGAGGGAAGACGAATCCCTCCCCCGCTTCGCCGTGGTAGGCCGTCCTAATGCAGGAAAATCCTCGTTCATCAATGCGTTGATAGGGCAGGAACGCTTTGTGGTTACCGACATTGCGGGGACTACCCGCGACAGTATTGACACAAAATACAATCGTTTTGGATTTGAATTCAATTTGGTGGATACTGCCGGTATCCGCAAAAAGAATAAAGTAAAGGAAGATCTCGAGTTCTATAGCGTTATGCGCAGTGTTAGGGCTATCGAATATTGTGATGTGGTGATTTTGCTCTTCGATGCCACACGGGGCTTCGACGGACAGGTTCAGAATATATTTTGGCTGGCACAGCGCAACAACAAGGGAATTGTAATCTTGGCCAACAAATGGGATTTGGTAGAAAAAGACCATACTACCACTAAAGATATGGAGGCTTATATCCGTAAACAATGTGAGCCTTTTGTAGATACCCCGATAGTGTTTATGAGTGCCATGACCAAGCAACGTATTTTCAAAGCCATTGAAACTGCTGTTGCCGTCTATGAAAATAGGACCCGTAAAATCAAAACCCGCGAATTGAATGATGTAATGCTCCCCATTATTGAAGCCACACCACCACCGGCTATGAAAGGGAAGTATGTAAAGATTAAGTTTTGTACGCAGTTACCCACACCTTACCCTAGCTTTGCTTTTTTTGCCAACTTACCACAGTACGTAAAGGAACCCTATAAGCGATTTTTGGAAAACCAGCTTCGGAAACACTATGAGTTTACGGGGGTACCCATTACGGTATACATTAGGAAAAAATAAGGGTTAATTGAGTTGCCCTTCCTTCAATTTGGAGACATCCTTTTTTTGAAGTTTTTCTAGAAGGGTGTGATAGAAATCTTTAGGCAAGCCGCAGGCAATCAAATATTCCTTCATAAGTTGCTCTTCCTCTTCCTCGATACTGCCATCTGCCAATAAAATGATTGCGGCTTGAGCAAGAATATTAATGATGGTTTCAGAAGAAAGTAATTCCCTTGCCTCATTCAAATAGTTAAAGACTATGTTGTCTTTGTTTTTGTGGGTTTTTACCGCTTCATATAAATCCATTAATTCGGCTTTAAATTCGTCAAAATTTTCAATAGCATCCATAATTTCACGTTCTTCCTCTTTGGCGAGGTGGTCGTCAATAACAGCCATGTGAGTCATGGAAGCGATTAAAGCTTTAGCATAGGCAAGTCTTGCTCTGCGTTGGTTTTCTTCGATTTCCCCTTTGGACTGTTGAAGGATGTTTTTGATGCTTTCTTTGTACGCACTTCTACAACGGGAACATTCATAAAAGCGATCTAAGGAATCTAAAGGAATCACAGGAATAAAAAATAAGGTAAACCATCTGCGGTAACGCTTATGAATCAAATCGCCATTATTGCAATTAGGGCATGCATTAGATAGCACTTCGCTTTCCTTGATTTGATGCTTTATTCCACGGGTACCAAAAATAATGAACATAGGGGTGAAATTAGTGAAGCAACAATATAGGGAAAGTTTTGGAAACCTTTATTTAAGGCTAAGGAAATTAGATCTAAAGATGCTCTTTAATCTTCAGTAACTCTGCTTTTATCCCTTCCAATTTGCGGATAACATCAAAAGTGTCTAGTGTTTTTTGCTTGTTTTCCTTAAGGTGGGTTTTCGCTCCGTCCAAGGTAAAACCACGTTCCTTGACCAAATGGTAGATCAATTCCAGGTTTTTGATGTCCGTTGGGGTGAACTTACGGTTGCCTTTAGCATTTTTCTTGGGCTGGAGCACGTCGAACTCTTTTTCCCAAAAACGAATGAGCGAAGTATTTACCCCGAAGGCCTTGGCCACTTCGCCTATTCCATAATACAGCTTTTCGGGCAAGTCCACATGCATGGTTAGTCGAGGGATTGGTTCTCCTGTTGCGATTTCAACAGCATTTCGTTGAATTCCTCCGGAGAAAGGTTGCCATAGTAGAAATTGATTGGGTTGATGCGTTCCCCATCCTTAAAAATTTCATAGTGCAAGTGAGGGGCTTCACTTCGTCCCGTACTGCCCACAAAACCAATCAAGTCGCCACGTTTTACTTTTTGGCCTACCCTTACATTGTATTTGAAAAGGTGAGCATAGAGACTTTCATACCCAAATCCGTGGTCGATAACGATATGATTTCCATAACCTGCAGCAGTATTGTCGGCACGGAGCACCACACCATTTCCTGAGGCAAATACCGGCGTTCCCCTTGGGGAAGTAAAATCCATGCCCCAGTGAAACTTACGGGCTTTCGTGAAAGGATCGGTACGATAGCCATAGCCTGAAGCCATGCGGGTAAGGTCTTCATTCCTTACAGGTTGGATGGCAGGAATGGCTTCTAGAAGCTTTTCCTTTTCAGAAGCCAAGATGGTTATTTCGTCCAACGATTTGGACTGTACCACAATTTGTTTGGTTAAAATGTCCAGACGCTTGCTGGTATTGATGATGAGTTTGGAATTGTCAAACCCTTCCAAATCTTTATAACGGTTTACTCCTCCAAAGCCTGCTTTGCGCTGTTCTTCTGGAATGGGATTGGCTTCAAAATAGACCCGATACAAATTGTTATCGCGATCGGCGATGTTTTCGAGTACGGCTTCCGCCTGTCCCATTTTTTTGTTAAGCAGTTCGTATTGCAATTCCATCTGGGCGAGTTCCCGTTTCAGTTCCCGTTCTCTTGGCGTGTCTACATTGGGCAGGTTTAGGTATACCAATAACAATAGAAAACCACTCAATATGGAGCCAAGCAGTGAAAGCAGGAAAATACCCCACTTTCTTCCTTTTTTTGGCTCTATTTTTCGGTAGGAAAGGGTTTCGCTATCGTAGTAATATTTTACCTTCGACATAAGTTAAAAAGTCCTATTTTTGCGGTAAACAAAGGCAACTCCTTTCGTTTAACGCCAAACAAAGATAGAAATTGTTTGCTTTTAGGAAGCGGTGCCAAATTACAATTAATATTTTTTTATGACTTCGGCTGCCATTCGTCAAGAATTTTTGGACTTTTTCAAATCAAAATCACATGCCATTGTACCTTCCGCACCCATGGTAGTGAAAGGCGATCCCACTTTGATGTTTACCAATGCAGGGATGAATCAGTTCAAGGAGTTCTTTTTAGGCCACAAACAAGCTAAGGACGTTCGGGTGGCCGACACCCAAAAATGCCTACGGGTAAGTGGCAAACACAACGATTTGGAAGAGGTGGGGATGGACACCTACCACCATACCATGTTTGAAATGCTGGGGAATTGGAGCTTTGGCGATTATTTTAAAAAAGAAGCCA
>DJVA01000057.1 GCA_002440705.1 Flavobacteriaceae bacterium UBA6268
CCCGGTATGCTTTTGGGCCGGGACCGGGATGACGCACAGTTCATACCTTAATTGACGCCCTGCCAGGCTAATTTTTTCGCTACTTCGAAAACTGCTCGATCAATTGCTGGCACTGCTGGGCCATGGGCCGTTGGCCCAGTTTAGTAAAACCCTGGCGGGAGCGTTCCCGAAGTTTTGCTCCAAAATCTTTTTCAAAGCGTTCTTGAAGCTTGCTCATAATCTTATCGATTTGCTTGTCGGTTAAAGTTTTGTGCTCGTCTTGAAGCGTAAAACTAAGGGCATAACTTTTCTTTCCTGTTGGGAGGTTTTTTCCCATGTACACATCAAAAAGGGAAACTTCCTTTAAAAGGTTCTTTTCGGTTTGCAAGGCTGCATTTTTTAAACTTTCGAAAGTAATGGAATCATCAAGCAATAGGGCAAAATCCCGTTTTACTTTTGGGTATTTTGGAATGGGTCGTATCTTAAAATTTTCTGTTGGAATGGACTTTAAAACCACATCCCAATCAAAGTCTGCATACAAAACCTCAACATCGATGTCAAAATGCTTCAGGATTTTTTTGGAGACCACTCCAAAAGAAACCAAAACCCCTTGAGAGCCTTTAAGGGAAATCCCTTCAGAGAATATGGTATTTTCAGCCCCTTTTTCTTCCAAGTCATCAATGCCCAAGCCATCCAAAATTGAAAGGAGGATTCCTTTTAGATAAAAAAACGAAGTCGCCTCACTAGAAACGTTCCACGAATCCTCAAGCTTATTTCCTGAAAGCAACAAAGACAAATGCTTGTGTTCTTCCCTTCCTTTGGGAAACTGGTGGTAGGTATTCCCAAATTCAAACAATTTAAGGTTCTTATTTTTTCTGTTAAGGTTAAATGCTAACGACCCGAGCCCCCCAAATAACATGGATTGCCGTAGTACTTCCAAATCCTTGCTTAACGGATTCAATATTTTCACGCTGTGTGATGGGTTCAATGAATCGCTAAGTGTACAAAATTCTTGATGTGTCAACGAGTTGTTTAGCATTTCATGAAAACCCAATGCAGTGAGTTGATGCCCAACCCGGTTTTGGATTTTGTGGTCTTCTACCTTTTCTGTTAAAGCAATCGATGCGTTCAGTTTTTCAGAAGCTTCCACATGGTTGTAACCATATACCCGAAGTAATTCCTCAATCACGTCGGCTTCTCTAGTTACATCGTTGCGGTACGCAGGGATGGTCATCCCAATTCCTGCTTCCGTAACATTGTTGATTTTAATTTCCAAAGACATCAGGATTTCCTTAATGGTTTCCTTTGGAATTTCCTTACCGATTAACTTGGTTGCATTGTCAAAATGCAGAAACACCTGATGGTCGCCTATCTTTTTTGGGTAGATATCCACGATATCGCTGGTAACTTGTCCTCCAGCTACCTCTTCCAATAGTATGACGGCACATTTAAGGGCATATTCGGTAATGTTTGGGTCGATTCCCCTTTCAAAGCGAAAAGAAGCATCTGTATTGAGTCCGTGCCGTTTGGCAGTTTTTCGGATGCTGATAGGGTTGAAATAGGCGCTTTCCAAAAAAATACTGGTGGTGCTTTCGGTAACGCCACTGTCTAATCCGCCAAAAACCCCTGCAATGCACATGGGTTTTTCGCCATTGCAGATCATCAAATCCTCTTCGTGCAAGGTTCTTTCAATGCCATCCAGCGTTTTGAACTTAGTCCCGGATGGCACGGTTTTGACTATCACTTTATCCCCGTTAATTTTACGGGCATCAAAAGCATGTAGCGGTTGACCAAGGTCGTGGAGTATGTAATTGGTTACATCTACGATATTGTTGATGGGCGACAATCCAATTGATTTTAACCTATTTTGAAGCCATGTAGGCGATTCGGCCACTTTCAATCCTCCAATGGTAATGCCGCAGTAACGGGGTGCCAAATCAGAATTTTCTACAGCAACATCTATTTTTAAGGTCCTATTGTCCACATGGAAGTTGCTGGTGGATGGGGTTATGAGCTCTTTTTGGATTTCTTTTTGGATAAGCCCTGCACGTAAATCGCGTGCTACTCCCCAGTGGCTCATGGCATCGGCACGATTTGGAGTAAGGCCAATTTCAAACACGTGATCGTTTTCCACTTCAAACAGTTCCGAAACCAATGCGCCCGGGGCCAAGGCATGGTCCAAAACCATGATCCCATCATGACTTTCGCCAAGGCCCAACTCGTCTTCGGCACAAATCATTCCATGGCTTTCTTCCCCTCTAATTTTTCCTTTTTTGATTTCCAAAGGCTTTCCTTCCTTGCCATAGAGTATTGTTCCGATGGTAGCCACAGGAACTTTTTGACCTTTAGCCACGTTGGGAGCACCACAAACAATTTGTAGAGGCTCTCCTTGGCCGATATCCACTTTTGTAAGCTTTAGCCGGTCGGCATTGGGATGCTGGGTACATTCCAATACCGTTCCCACCACAACACCTTCGAGCCCACCTGGTATTGATGTAAAGGATTCGACCCCTTCAACCTCCAATCCTAAATCCGTGAGAAGTTCGGCGGTTTGTTTCGGTGTCCAATCAATTTTGATGAATTGTTTTAACCAGTTATATGAAATTTTCATCCTTCAATGGCTTATCGAACCGCAAAGATACTATTTCACTTTTGTTCCCAAAGGGTTAAATTTTGAATTTTGTGAAGGATTGGGGTAGGGAAATAATCAACTTAGTTGTTGTATTAATGATCAAGCAAAAATAGTTTGATTAATTGTTTGGTTGTTTAGTTAGCTGTTGAGCATACCTCTGTATTTGAAAAAGAAAGTACGGGGGTATGTTTTTTTAAGCCTTCTTAAAGAGACTAATCCCCACAGTGTGAACCTTGCGCCACCCATTTTTTTTCATTTTCAAATAGCTTGTAGTCATTGTTGATGGAAAGTACGCCAAGGAAGCGCATACTCACTCCGGCATGGGCATCGTATTTAATTTTGGCTTCGTGGCAGGGCCGGTTGTCCAAAAGACCTGTGCTTAGGTAGGAGGAGGTATGGGTGTTTAGTACTAAATAGGGGACAACCACATTGCCCAGAATCCCAATTTCAAAGCGTGGAAATTCGATGCCTACTCCCATCCCAGCAATCCCGGCAGTTGCGGTATTGCAATCTCCAGTTTGTTCTGCATTTTCACTGGACATTCCCCCAGATGGTTGAACACGACCTGTTTGGTAAGAAAATCCTAAATTGCTATTGTAAGCAAGCTTCATGCTAACTTGGCTACTACTTCCTGCGGCAACTTCCGGAAAGATCTTAAGATTGGCTTTCAACCTAAGCGTAACTGGAATAAAGCCTTCAACCAAAATAGTACGCTCAATCTGGGCAGGAATTTCCAGGTAAGCAATTTCACTTCCAAGTCCGACTGCTGCAAATTTGAGCTCTATTTCACCTTCAAGGCCATCGTTTCGGTAAGAGAATTGCTGCGTAGTCCCATTTTCTATCACAATGGATGCGTTGCTTGTGAAAGATGAAATGTATCCCTCTGCCTTAATGCTGCAAACATGTTGTTTTTCAGCAGTGAGCTCAATGTTAAGTTTTTCACCAGCCTCTGGCTTCAGTTCAAATGTTACTTTCCAGCCTTTTAATTCTCGTTCAAATTTAACGCCCAGGCCTTCATCGCCTAATGTGGCCATTAGCGGCATCGCAATGGTTGCAATGGGCTGTCCAAACGTTACTTTGGAGGCTGCGACTTCGGGGCGGGTCCAGCTAATGGGAGCCTCATATTGTATCGTAGCATCTTTAAAATACTCGGTCAACATGGCTGGGTCCGATTCCACAATGGTTTTTCCGTTTTCCTTTCGAATTGCCTTGATCTTTCGAAGCGAATGGGCTTCAAACAGCACTACGGTACCTGTTTTCAAGGATTCTATCATCGAAGGGCTTCCTGAAAAGGTATAGGTCCCAGTGTTTTCGTCATAACCATCAAGATGGTTTAGGACCTCGGACGAAACCCGTTGGGTATTTTCGAAGGTAGTAGCTTCAAAAGTTTCGGTTTTCGGAATTACATAATCACCCGAGAAATTGCTTTTAGGCTTGTCCCCGCAGGACATAACAACTAAGAGGAGCAATAGTAACAGGGGGGTGGGGCGTAACTTGCTGACGGGTTGCTTGCGTTTCATGATGGTAGGATTTACGGTATAAGTATTTGACTTTAAATATACTGCGTTTTTTAAAGTGAATGGGTTTTAGGAGATATAATTCCAGATGCTTTTGGTGGTGGCCAAAGCAGCGTAGGTCTTTTTAATCGGCGCATGCACTTCTGCAGTAAGGTTGGGATCACTTTTAAGGACCTGTGCGGCATAGCTTCTAGCAATTTTTAGGACATCGGAGTCTTTGACAATGTCTGCGATGCGCAAGTTTAAAATTCCACTTTGCTGGGTTCCCATCAAATCCCCGGGGCCTCTAAGCTTAAGGTCTACTTCACTGATTTCAAAACCATCGTTGGTGCGGACCATGGTTTGTAAGCGTGTTTTTGCATCTTCGGATAGTTTTAGTCCTGTCATCAGGATGCAGTAGCTTTGTTCGGCACCCCGTCCAACACGACCGCGCAACTGGTGCAATTGTGAAAGCCCAAAACGCTCCGCACTTTCAATAACCATTACCGATGCATTAGGGACGTCAACACCCACTTCAATCACTGTGGTAGCCACCATGATCTGTGTCTTTCCCTGGACAAAACGTTCCATTTCATAATCTTTATCGGCGGCTTTCATTTGTCCGTGCAAAATGGAAACCTGAAACTTGGGTTGTGGAAATTCCCTCACAACGCTCTCATAACCGTCCATCAAATCCTTATAGTCCAAAGCTTCGCTTTCTTGTATCAATGGATAGACAATATAGACCTGTCTGCCCATGGCGATCTCTTCTTTTAAAAACCGAAAAACCTTGAGTCGATTCGAGTCATAACGATGAACCGTTTTCACCATTTTCCTTCCCGGGGGAAGTTCATCAATTACACTTACATCCAGATCTCCGTAAATACTCATAGCCATAGTCCGGGGGATAGGGGTGGCGGTCATGATAAGGATGTTGGGAGGGCGTTCACTTTTGTGCCATAATTTACTTCGTTGGGCCACTCCAAAACGATGTTGTTC
>DJVA01000036.1 GCA_002440705.1 Flavobacteriaceae bacterium UBA6268
AGCCCCATGTCCGCCGATACCCGAACAGGTGTCTGGAATGCTGCATTCTTGGTGCTCAACCACCTAACGGCCAATTTTGTGCCCAATCCTGCGGTTGCAGCTGCATTTCCAGGGGCCGAGAACTTTGCCGACGACAATTATGACAACTGGGTGCCCTACAGTGGCGGCATCAATGTAGGTGAAGGATACATCGTTAGGCCACAATCGGGTTATGGACAACCCGGAGGTATATTCAATTATACCTACAACCAAGGAACCCTCAACAATGGGGTGGTTAACTTTAACGTAATTTACAATACGCCGGGGCCTTTACCCGCCGATAATAAAAACGCGAGTCCCAATATTTTTGCAAACCCCTATGCTTCGGCAATATCTGCAGATGATTTTATTACTGCCAATGCCATGGTGGACGAGGTTTATTTTTGGGAACACCTTACACCACCAAGCTCTACCCTTCCGGGCGCTGGTGCCATGAACTTCCACATGCAAGACATTTCCATGTATAATTTGATGGGAGGAACCCAAGCGGCTAACGATCTCATTGGAACCACTACTCCCAATGGAGTGATTTCCACTGGACAAGGTTTCGGAATTAAAGCCAATGCTGCCGGAACGGCGGTCTTCAATAACTCTATGCGCTTGACTTCTGGAAACACTACTTTGAGAGGACCGGATGTGAATCGCGAAAGGATTTGGTTGAAAATTTCCAACACGGCATTCGATATGCAGAATACGACCCTTATTGGGTTTAGTGATAATGCAACCGCTGGTTTGGATTCCGGCTACGATAGCCGTAGGCTAGCAACTGTGTTGTCCCTCTACTCACATTTGGAAGATGGGACCCAACAACTAGGCATCCAATCGAGGGAAGCTTTTGAAAGCGGTATTAAAGTACCCCTAGGCTTTTCTAGTCAGCTGGAAGGAGAGTGGGAGTATTCCCTTTCCATCGCCGATCTTGAAGGAGCTAACCTTTCAGAAGCTACAGTGTATTTAATGGACAATCTTTTGGGAACTGTGGTCAACCTCAGTGAGGCCCCTTATGTTTTCAGAAGTATTGAAGGTACCTTCCACGGTCGTTTTACAGTGATGTTTGAATACGAACCTACCCTAGGAATTGGAGGTGATGTGCTGCAACAAATCAACATGTTCCCAAATCCAACAGAGCATGTGGTCAATATTGTTTCTCCGAAGGCAATCATTCAATCCATTGCAGTTTATGACCTTCAGGGAAGAAAAATTTTGATGGAACAACACCAATCCAATAACGTTCAAATCGATTTCTCCGACCTGCAGTCTTCCGTCTATTTTGTGGAGATTCGCACAGAATCCGGAACCGTAAGTAAACGCGTGGTTCGAAAGTAACCAATCGTAACCAATAAGTAAGAAAGCCCCTTTTTGGGGCTTTTTTTATATAATAATTTTGAGGTTCCAGAGTTGTTAATCCTATGAAACGATTTGTACTCCCCATTTTTTTGATTGGCACTATTGCCTTGTTCTTTTTTTCCAAAAGAGGTACGCAGATAAAGAACATGAGTCTTGGGTATGTATTGCCAACAAATTATGTGTCCGAGGAAGGCATGACGGTTTCCACCCGCATTTTGGTACCCGAGGGCTATCAGAGAAAAAAATATTCTGAGGGGACTTTTCCACATTACATTCAAAATTATGCGTTGAAGGAGTTTGCTGCGGAAGTCATTAATTATGATGGAAATCCCTACGGTTACCAAGGTGGGCATGTTGGGGTTTTTGACCTTTCGGTTCCTTCCCACGGCTTGATGCAATGTGCCGATGCCTTGATTCGGCTTCGGGCGGAATACCTTTGGGAACAGCACCGAAAGGGTGAAATAGGATTCGAATTTACTTCGGGCCATTATTGTTCCTGGAATGAATACGCGCGCGGGCTTCGACCCAAAATCAATGGAAATAAGGTGACTTTTCAAAAGGAGGCTCCGCCAGACGATTCAAAAACAAATTTTTACAGATACTTAGATCTTGTGTATATGTATGCAGGAACCCTTTCCCTCCATCACGAGTTGCCGAACGTTCCTACACTAAATGACTTGGAGGTTGGGGACATGCTTATTTATCCCGGTAGCCCGGGACATGTTATCATGATTGTGGATAAAGTGGTAAATGCTCAAGGCGAAAATTTATTTATTTTTGCACAAGGGAATACACCTTCCCAAAGTGTCCATGTGCTGAAAAATTTGAATGATCGTAAATTAAATCCTTGGTATCAACTTGAAATGGGTGCCCCACTGGAAATTCCCACGTATCGTTTCAGTGAAGTGAAATTTGTTCGTTTTAAATGATTCCACAACCGCTTACCGAACAGGAGCTACACAATCTTGCAATGAATATTGTTGGGGAAGATCTGCAGTCTCAGGGGTTTGAATTTTTAGCGATCAATTCGACCTTGAAAAAGAACCCACAGTTTGTGGCCCTTAAGGATAAAATAGTGTATTTTGTAATTGTTAGGGCAGTTTTGTATCCAAACAAGGCAAGCAATTATGATCTGGTTTTTATGCAAACCATGAAAGCCCATGCGGCTAAGTTTGAGGCGAAGACCTGCTATGCTGGTGTGGGGTTAGGACATGGGAGCGACTTCAAAAAACCGGCAATTAAAAATGAACCTTACGGATTGGTGTATCAAGGCATTCAAGAAATTCTATGAAAAGTTGTTTTTTAATCGTACTGTTTTTATTCCTCCTCGGGTGTGGAAAAAAGGACCCCCAATTAATGGTACTTCAGGGCAGTGCTTTTGGAACTACGTACAGTATTCAGTTCCACTCTGAAGACGATTTTGATGCAGAAAAGGGAATTGATTCTGTTTTGGCAGCGGTCAACGAATCAGTGAGTACGTATTTGCCAAGCAGTGCTATTTCAAGAATCAATCGTGGAGATACCACCGTAGTGGTAGATTCTATTTTTAAGGAAGTTCTTCGTATATCGAAAATGGTACACGCCAATTCTGGCGGATACTTCGACCCAACCGTTGGGGTACTCCGCAATGCCTATGGTTTTGGCACTATTAAACCCATTGCGCAACTGGATCGTAGGGTTTTGGACTCCTTGATGCAATATGTGGGCCTTCAAAAAGTAAGGATTCGGAAAAATGGTACTGTTTTTAAAGAAGCTCGTGAAATTTACCTCGATTTCAATGCCGTAGCAAAAGGCTATGGCATCGATTGCCTTGGGCGGTACTTGGAAACTCAGGACGCTACCGATTTCTTGATTGAGTTGGGAGGCGAGATTTTGGCTAGAGGAATTAATGTTCAGAAAAAAAAACCTTGGGTGGTGGGAATAGAATCTGCCGATTCCGAACTGGATAACCGAAGCTATTCACATATTGTGGAACTTCTCGATATAGCCATGGCATCCTCTGGGAATTACCGAAAGTTCCGAATCGATTCCATTACCGGAAAAAAGTACGTTCATACCATCAACCCGCTCACCGGATTGGCAGAACAAAGTGATATAACCAGTGCGACGGTACTGGCAAAAACCTGTGGCCTTGCTGATGCTTATGCCACTACATTTATGGCGATGGGGCTTCAAAAATCAAAGGAACTGCTCTCGGGTTTGGTAGGAGTAGAAGCCTATCTTACGTATTGGGACGAAAATCACCAGCCACAGGTATTTATGACCGAGGGCTTCCGCAAACGGATTTTAGAGTAATTTTTGGCACACAGGAAGTAATTCCCCTTTGGGTAAGCGGTAGTGTTCCAGTTCGATTTCGGAAAAATTTTTGGTATAATCCACGGCATTTACCGTAAATCCAACGGAAGCCAGTTTTTCAAAATAATCCATGCCGTAAATCCTTACGTGGTCGTATTGCCCAAAAATTTCGGTACGTTTTTTAGGGTCGATGATGGAATCGTCTTGAAACGTAGTGGTACGATTTCGGTCATAGGGTACTTGGATGATGGCGGTTCCATTGGGCTTCAAAACCCGATACAGTTCCTGCATGGCTTTTATATCGTTGGGGATGTGTTCCAAGACGTGGTTGCAGATGATAAAATCGAACTGATCGTCTTGGAAGGGGAGGTCGCAAATATCGGCTTTTACGTCGGCGATGGGCGAAAGTAAATCAGTTGTGGTGTAGTCCAGGTTCCTGAGTTTTCTGAATCGTTTCAGAAATGCTTGCTCCGGTGCAAAATGCAACACTTTAAGGGGCTCTTTGAAAAATGGGGTTTCATTCTTCAGGTACAACCAAAAGAGGCGATGCCGTTCCAAGGAAAGGGTTCCTGGCGCCAGTACGTTCTCCCGGATTTGGGTATAACCGTACGGGAGAAATTTCCGGTAGGATTTTCCATCAATGGGATCGGTAAATTTTTTCCCCCTAAGAAAGAAGGCAAAAATGGGACGTACCACGTAGCTTAGTCGGATCAACAAGGGTCGTGGTATAAAATTTAGAAAAAAGGAAAAGACTTTTTGCACTTTGGGGGTTTAAAGAACCAATTCATTTTTTCGGAATTCCTTTTCTTCATCACTCTGAATACCTAGGACTTCGTAGATGTAGGCAAATGTAGAAAGCAATTCGGGCTTGCCGTCTACCATAGCGATGTTGTGTTCAAAATGAGCACTGGGTTTTGCGTCCTTGGTTACAATGGTCCAACCATCAGAAAGTTGTTTTACTTGGTGGGTACCCATGTTAATCATGGGTTCGATGGCAATGGTCATTCCCTCGATGAGCTTTTTGCCCCTTCCTCTTTTTCCATAGTTAGGCACTTCGGGATCTTCGTGTAATTTCTTTCCCAAACCATGCCCTACCAATTCGCGGACTACGCCATAACCATAAGATTCACAATAATTTTGAATGGCATAACCGATATCCCCTACACGATTGCCCTGTTTGAATTCGCGAATACCGATGTAAAGGGATTCCTTAGTCACTTGCAGCAATTTTTTGGTTTCCGGAGCGACTTCACCTACTTCGAAGGTATAGGCATGATCGCCGTAGAAGTCATTTTTTACGGCGCCGCAATCGATGGCCACCACATCGCCTTCCTCCAAAGGCCTATCGGTTGGAAGTCCATGAACAACGGCTTCATTTACACTGGTCAAAAGGGTAGAAGGGCATCCGTACAGTCCCAAAAAGCCTGGAACGGCTCCTTGGGCCCTAATAAAATCTTCGGCTAAAGTGTCGAGTTGTTTGGTGGTAATGCCTGGTTTCACTTCGTTGGCCAACATGCCCAAGGTTTTGGAAACCACTAGGGCACTTTCCCGCATCAGTTCAATTTCTTCTAAGGATTTGGTAATAATCATGACTTAAAATCCTAACCAGTTTTTTCTTTTCTTGGGTTTTGGAAGGTTTGCGGCTTCCCCAATCAATTTTTGATATACTTCGCCCCATCCCATGTGGCCCTGAATGTTTCGGTCGTCTATGAAGATGTCGGCATTTATTTTCCTGCTGTACTTAGGATCGAATTCTTCTTCAGGAAAACTTTTATTTACTGCATAAAACACAACTCCGTTTTCTTCACAAAAAATCACGGCTTCCTCCAATTCCTTGCCATAACGATACGTCCAGAGGATTAATCGATGTCCTTTTTCCTGAAGCTTTTTCAGGGTGTCGAACGCAAATAGGTGTGGTTTTCCAATACTTGGGTAGTTATCTTCCACGATAGTTCCGTCAAAATCTACCGCTATGGTCAATGTATCCATCATAAAAGGGGCCTTTCCGTAGACAAAAATACAAAGAATTAAAACGTTGGCACAAGTTTTATTCCGCGTAAGCAGGGGTGTAGGGTAGTTCCTTTAGTATTTTCAGCATGTCTTTTTCCAAGGATTCTTGGGGATATTCCACAATGCGATTGATTTCTGCACCATTCTTGAAAAAAATAATGGTCGGCACGTATTCCAACTCATAATCCTTTTCCAGACCGTTGGGAGTGTCCTTATCGTGAGTTACAGCCACCATCTCCAAGTAGTTGTTTTTAAAGTGTACAGCTTCCAAAATTTTGTGTAATGCTGGAATTTCCCTTTGGCTGTCCTCACACCAGGTACCCATGAAAACTTTTATGGAAACATTTTTGAGCAAAGGCTCCAAGCTGTCAATGGCGGTAGTATCCAAAACATGCTCTTTTTGATTGGTTTGAAACCAATCGTTGAAAGGGGCTTCCTGTAAGCCATTGAAATTGATATTGCCCAACAGCATTTCACCACCATCTTCTTCGTCTGGGACACGAATGTTGATCGATTTTGATTCCGTTTCAATGGTTGTGTTTGCTGTTTCCGAAGTACTATTTTCGCTCGTATTTTTACAGGAAAGGATTAGAAAGAAAAGAGGGAGGTACAAAAATTTTTGCATGAAGTAATTAAATTAAAGGTTGCTGCGTCATGGCTTTCGGTTGTGGAAGGCCCATGAGTTTTAAAATGGTGGGTGCGATGTCTCCCAAAATACCGCTTTTGATGTATTTGATGTCTTTGTCCACCAAAATCAAGGGTACCGGATTGGTGGTATGGGCCGTATTGGGAGAGCCGTCTGGGTTTTTCATGGTCTCGCTGTTACCGTGGTCGGCAATGATGATGGTGCTGTACCCATGCTTGGAAGCCATTTCCACAATGGATTTGGCGCAAGAGTCTACCGTTTCACATGCCTTGATGGCAGCTTCCATCACCCCGGTATGCCCTACCATATCTGGATTGGCAAAGTTCAAGCAAATAAAGTCGGCAGTCTCTGCTTCAATTTCCGGCAGGATCTGGTCCCTAATGGCAAAGGCGCTCATTTCTGGTTGCAGATCGTAAGTGGCAACTTTAGGGGATGGGCACAGAATACGCTTTTCGCCCTCGAAAGGAATTTCCCTTCCACCGTTGAAAAAGAAGGTAACATGCGGGTATTTTTCGGTTTCGGCAATCCGGGTTTGTTTTTTTCCGGCTTTGGAAAGTACTTCTCCTAAGGTATCGTGAAGATGCTCCTTGTCGTACACTACTTTTACCTTCTGGAAGGTATCGTCATAGTTGGTCAACGTTACGTAATACAGCGGCAGTTTCTTCATGCCAAATTCGGGAAAATCTTTTTGCGATAGCACTTGGGTAAGTTCCCGTCCACGATCGGTCCTGAAGTTGAAAAATACCACCACATCATTTTCGGAAATGGTTGCAACAGGTTTACCTTTAGCAACCATGACAATGGGTTCGATGAATTCGTCGGTAATCCCTTTTTCATAACTTTTCCGAATGCTTTCTACCGCATTTTCGGAAGAGGCCCCTGTACCATGAACCAATAAATCGTATGCTTTTTGCACTCGTTCCCAGCGTTTATCACGGTCCATTGCGTAGTATCTTCCAATGACGGAGGCTAATTTGCCTCCCGTTTTTTTGAGGTGAAGTTCCAACTCCGCTATAAAGCCCGCTCCACTTTTGGGATCGACATCGCGACCATCGGTAAACGCATGGACAAAAAGGTTTTCAATTCCCGCATCCTTTGCAGCGTTTAAAAGCCCTTTTAAATGATTGATGTGGGAATGCACTCCCCCATCAGAGACCAGTCCAAGAAAGTGTACCCGCTTCCCCTGCTTTTTGGCATATAGGAATGCTTCCTTTAGAACGGGTTCTTCTTTAAGGGTGTTTTTTTGGATTGCCAAATTGATTTTGGCCAAGTCCTGATACACTATGCGACCAGCACCAAGGTTCATGTGTCCCACTTCACTGTTGCCCATTTGGCCTTCGGGAAGGCCCACATTCATGCCATGAGTAAGCAATTGGGCATTGGGGAACTTATGATACAAGGAATCCATGAAAGGGGTTTTAGCCTGCGAAATGGCCGATACAGCTGGGTTTTGGGTTACGCCCCAACCGTCTAATATCATTAGTAATACTTTTTTACTCATGAAGCCCTATTAAAATACAAAGATACATATAAGGCACCTAGTATCCTTGTTGGTCTCTTAAGTTTTGTTAAGAACCTCCTTTGTATTTTTGGATGCTTTCCTTGATTTTTTCGATCCGATTGTCGGGATCTGGATGGGTACTTTGGAATTCTGGAACCCTGCTTGGGCCAGCAGCTGCCTTCAGGATTTCCATCACCTGAATCATTTCGTAGGGATCGTAACCGGTTTCCATCATAAAACGAACCCCCAAATCGTCGCTTTCCAATTCGTCACCACGACCGTTGGTAAGCAGGGTGTTTTGGCCAATACCAGCTACTAAATCACCTGCATTTGCCCCTACGTTGGCTCCTTGGGAAACGGTACGCCAGAAATCGGATTCCGCAATACGTTCACTGGAATGGCGGCCCAGTACATGACCAATTTCATGTCCTAAAACTCCTGCCAATTGATCTTCGTTCTGCAAACGGGAATACAGGGCATACGTTATAAATACCTGCCCACCTGGGAGTGCAAAGGCATTGATGGTTTCTCCATCTGCCAACAAATGGAAATCAAATTGATAGGGACTGTCTTTGGCCACAGTAGACCGAACCAGCTTTTGTCCCACATAATCCACTTGATCCTGCAATTCCTGATTTTGGTACAAACCTCCATATTCCTGAATCATTTGCGGGGCACTTTGAAGTCCAAGGGCAATTTCATCCTGTGCATTCAGTGCAATGGCCTGCTCCCTTCCGGTATAGGGGTTTTCTTCCGTTCTGGAACATCGCTGAAAGTAGGCAAAAGCTACAATTACTAGTCCGATGGCAATCCGTATTTTCCAATTCCTGCTCATGACAAATGGTATTAAAGGTATTTAAATTTACAAAAGTTTCGGATTGATATCCAATATATTTTCCGTTCGGTACTTTTCAATAAAGGTATCTGTAAAATAGTCATTTCCCAGTACTTTTTCATTTTTAAGAAGGGACTTAAGGTCCAATTTTTTAAAGGCTTGCAACATGGGGATGGAAACGGGTGCATAACTAAAGTGCCATGGTTCGTATTTGAAGCCCTTGCGGTAAGCGTCGTCGGTATACACTTCAAAAAAACCGAACGATTCCGCATGAAGGTTCATCCACTCCTTCATTTTACAGAAGGGACCATTTCCATGAAAATGATTGGCGACAAGAACATTTTCGGGCTTAGGCGCGTTGCCGTCAATCAAATCAAGATCCGTACCCCAGTGATGCCGGGAGGTGCCTGGAATGGTAGAATATTCAATGATTTTTTCGATGGCGCTAATAGCATCCATGCCGCTTTGGGTATAGTCGCGGTATTTGCTTTCAAATATTTCTTTTTGTCTTTGAAAACTTCGGTAAGCGGAAACGATTTCAATACGAATGCCTTCCTGCAATGCAGAGGCCTGCAATTTTTTTAAAGCTGAAGCAGTTTCCCGATGCATTTTGGTGAGGTACGTTTCACCAACAATGTCTGGATTGTACTTTCCAATAAGTTGATCTTGAGTGTATGTTTCCTGTAAATCCCTGTAGGTCCATTGCGGAAAAAGACCCGTACTTAGACCTGTTAGTGCGGTAATTTTCAAAAAATCTTTTCGTGTCATGCTGTAGCCTTTGGAAGCGGCTTTGGCGCTCTGATTTTCGATTCAAGATAAAGGATATTTCTGTTTCTATGCGGTAGTTTTTTATTAATTTTGATAACACTCAAAAAATCGGCTATGAAATTCTTCCGTAAACACACCTTGCTTTGTTGCTTTGTCTTTTTTGGGGTGCATGGTTTTGCCCAAAATGTCATGATTAGCAACGTGAATGATCCCAATGAGCCTTCCATCAAAATGAATCCTTTAAATACCGACATTTTGGTAGCGGGGGCCAACTTGAACAATTATTATACCAGTTCAGATGGTGGGCAAACTTGGTCCAATCATACCCTTACCTCCAGTTATGGTGTCTGGGGAGATCCCGT
This sequence comes from Flavobacteriaceae bacterium UBA6268, assembly GCA_002440705.1. Lineage (GTDB taxonomy): Bacteria > Bacteroidota > Bacteroidia > Flavobacteriales > Flavobacteriaceae > DJVA01. The sequence goes on from DJVA01000036.1 coordinate 9,801, forward strand.
TATTGATGTGGACCCTTCCGGCGATTTTTACTTTTTTCATCTTTCCAACCCTTCTAGTGGAAATTGGATCGATCGCATCGTATGTCAAAAATCTACCGATAATGGCAATAGCTGGAATGATGGCTCCTATACCGGGCTCAATGGAACTAAGGCTCAGGACAAACAATGGAGCATTATCGATCGCACCACAGGAACCATCTACCTTACTTGGACTCAATTTGACAATTATGGTAGTGCAAACCCAAATGATAAATCCATCATTCTTTTTTCTAAATCGGAAGATGGAGGAAATTCATGGTCTACGCCGTTAAAAATCAATGAATTTGATGGTGATTGCATCGACAGTGATAATACAGTTGAAGGAGCAACCCCGGCCCTTGGACCTAACGGGGAAATCTATGTTGCTTGGGCGGGTCCCAATGGACTGGTTTTTAACAGGTCTTTGGATGATGGAGACACTTGGTTAAGTCAAGAGATTGCTATCGATCCCATGCCCACAGGATGGGACTATGCCATTCCAGGGATTTATAGGGGCAATGGATTGCCAATTACTAAGTGTGATTTAAGTGGCGGACCCAACAACGGAACCATTTACGTGAATTGGTCGGACCAGCGGAATGGATCCAACGACACCGATGTGTGGTTGTCCAAATCGACCGATGGAGGCGATACTTGGACTTCGCCGGTGCGAGTGAATGATGACCCAGCTGGGAAAGATCAGTTTTTTACTTGGATGGACATTGATCAAACCAATGGTAATTTACATTTTGTTTTTTACGACCGAAGGGAGTATAGCGACACACAAACGGATGTGTATCTGGCCTACTCCACCGATGGAGGAAATACCTTTGTAAATAAAAAGATCAGTGAAACACCATTTGTCCCTAATCCCGGTGTTTTCTTTGGAGATTACACCAACATTACGGTGCACAACAACGTAGTACGTCCCATATGGACCCGCCTTCACAATGGGCAATTGAGTTTGTGGACCGATATCACGCCCTTTGAGGTATTGCAAACCGAAGATTTTAAACCTGCGGTTGTTTCAGAAACGTTGCAATATCCCAACCCCGCTTCCAACATCAGTTATGTTTCCTTCAAATTGCACCAAGATTCCAATGTGAGTTTGTACCTCTACGATCAGCAGGGGCGAAAGGTCTTCACAGTTTTTGAAAACGAGCAGAAAGGTTACGGAAAATTCATCATACCCATCGATCTAGATCAAATTAATCTGGAAGACGGGGTTTACTACTGCAAGCTTTCGGTAAATGGGTCATTTGAAACCCTTAGGATGTTGGTGATCCAAAAATAGGGGATGCCTTAGTTTATGCGAACAGGACTGCCGGCAGCCAACTCATAAGGAGGCTTGTCCTTCTCAAAAACCCTTGCAGAAAGCGTTCCTTTCAGCATGATGGAATCGTCTTTTACTTCCAACCAGCTTCCTTCCCTAAGCCCTAATACTGGAAGATTGTTCTGGGAGTGAAATTCTTTAATACGCGTTTCCCGGGTTTCACCCATGTGTTTGCTGTCTGGATCTGGATCTAAGTAGTGTGGGTTAATGTTGAAGGGAACTACCCCCAAAGTTTTAAACGAGGGAGGGTGCACTATGGGCATGTCGTTGGTGGTTTGCATGGTAAGACCACAGATATTGCTTCCGGCACTTGTACCCAAATAGGGAATGCCTTCCAGAATTACTTCCCTGAGGGGCGCCATGATTTGATTTTGGTACAATTGTGAAACCAGCACGAAAGTATTGCCGCCCCCAGTAAATATTCCTGCTGCATTTTCAAGGGCTTTGATGGGGTCTTCAAAGCTGTGGATGCCCACCAATTGTTTTCCAATTTTGGAAAAAGCCTTTTGGGCATTGGCAGTATATTGGTCGTGCGATACTCCTCCAGGGCGGGCATAAGGGATAAAAAGTACGTTATTTGCTGAGGCAAAATGCGCGCTTAAAACATCCAAAAGATAGTCCAGATAATCCCCGCCATGAAGTGTTGAAGTACTTGCAACCAAAAGGTTTTTCATGATAGTGCCAATTTGTTCGAACCAAATTTAACAAAACATTGGCGGCTTTTGCTTCTCAATGAAAGCAAAAGTCGGACTATCTTTAAACAGATGAAGTTTTTTGGGCCATATGACCTTCGGCACCTATGGGTAGGGATAGCAATCGCGGCATGCAGCTATAATTTTATGGCCCAAGAAAAAAAGCTTTTTGGTAAAGTTGCCAATGAAAGAGAGGTTGAAGGCATTCACATCCTGAATGCTTCCTCAAAGCACTATTCCATAACCGATGCGGAAGGAAATTTTTTCATCACGGCAAAACCAACGGATACCCTGGTTTTTTCATCGGTGAATTTTATGCCTAAAAAGATACCCATCACAAAAGAGGTCTATGACATCGGGTTCCTTTCGGTAACACTAACGGAAATGGTAAACGAACTGGCTGAAGTGTATCTTGGACCCAATTTGAGCGGCGATCTGGAGCGGGACATCAAAAAGATTCCTGTGGAAGATGCCCTCAATTTTGATGATGTTGGAATTCCGGGTTTCAAAGGGAAACAGGAAGAGAAGATTCCTAAAATGATTGGACAAGTCATTACCCCTACGGCCGTTAATTTGGAAGCATTGTACAAACATTTAAGTGGCTACTACAAAATGCTGCGCACCAAAAGAAAATGGGAAGCCCAAAACATTACGGTCGCCAAAATCATGAACTCTTATTCATCAGACTTTTTTGTGGAGGCCTATCAAATCCCTGAGGATTCCCTTTACGATTTTTTGCTTTTCTGTCTAGAAACTTCGCCTTTACAGGAAAATTTTGATAAAGAAATCTTCACTGTGGCTTTCGATGTTTTTGAAGAAAAATCGGTTGAATACAGAGAACGTTTAATGTTAAAAAAGGAAAATCGGGAATGATTATTGTAACCTTTTTATCGCTAATGAAGTCTTATACCTAAATGCATTGCATCCTATGAAGTTTTTTTACCTCTCCATCTTTCTGTTGGCATGGCCTGTCTTTACCGCAGCAACAGCCCATAAATTTTACGTAAGTACCACCAAAATTGAATATGTAGAGGAAAAGCAATCGCTTCAGGTCATTTCCAAAATATTTATCGACGATATGGAGGATGTACTTCAAAAGCGCTACGATCCAAAATTAAGTTTGGACACCCAAAAAGAACGCCCCTTGGATGAGGAATACCTAAAAAAATATGTGCTGCAAAAACTCAAAATCAAAGTTGATGGGAAAGAAATCCCACTGCACTATTTGGGTAGGGAATACGAAAACGACGTGGTAAAAATATTCATGGAGGCTTCATCCATACAACCATTCAAAACCATGGAAGTGGGAAACTCCCTGCTCTTCGATCTAACCACACAACAGCAAAACATTGTACACGCAAAATATGGCGACGAACGTCAAAGTTTGGTATTGGATGCCGATAATCCTAATGGTTTGTTAAACTTCAATGAAACTTCAAAATAACTGTATAATAAAAACTACTTTTAAACACTTTTTCAACTAATATCCTATAGTTTATGAGATTATTCAAATATGCTTCCGTAGTGTTATTATTTTTCTTCGCAGGTACGGTGATTGCCCAGGATTCAGAAGATAAAACCGAACGCAAACCTGGTCATTACAACAACAACCGTTTTAAGCAATTATACGAAGAGTTTTCCACTCCCAATATGTACCGTTCTCCCAATGGAGCACCAGGGCCCAATTACTACCAACAACAAGCCGATTACAAGATTAATATTGAACTGGATGATAAGAACGCAAGGATCTATGGAGAGGAAACCATTACCTACACCAACAATTCTCCAGATAACTTGGAATACCTTTGGGTGCAACTCGATCAAAATGTAAGGGCCAAAGATTCCAAAAGCCCACTAATTGAGCCTGATGGCGCCTTCCCGGCCGAGTTGGCTTCGGATTTCGTTGGAAAGTACATGGGTGCTGGCTTCGATGGAGGATTCAAGATCGATTGGGTAAAGGACAGCAATGGCAACCCCTTACCGCACACCGTTAACCGGACCATGATGCGGGTCGAAATGCCAAAGAGCTTAAAAACGGGAGAGAAGTATTCATTCTCGGTAAAATGGTGGTACAACATTCCCGACCATACTATTGACCGTGCCCGCAGTGGCTATGAGGTTTTTGAGGATGGAAACAAAGGATACGTTATTGCACAATTCTACCCCCGTATGTGTGTTTATAGCGATGTGGAAGGATGGCAAAACAGTCAGTTTTGGGGACGTGATGAATTTGCGCTTCCTTTCGGTACGTTCGATGTAAGTATTACTGTACCCTCCGATCACGTATTGGATGCGACCGGAATGCTTCAAAACCGTAAGGAAGTTTTCAGCAAAACCATGATGGACCGTTACGAACGTGCCAAAAAAAGTTACAACACTCCAGTGGTCATTGTTACTCAGGAGGAAGCTGAGGCAGCGTCCAAAGGTTTTGCCACGACCAAAAAAACCTGGAAGTTTCATGCAGATATGGTACGTGATTTTGGCTTTGCAACCTCAAGAAGGTTTATTTGGGACATGATGGCCGTAAAAATTGGCAACCGCGATATCATGGCGGTTTCCGTTTACCCTCCAGAGGGAAATCCGCTTTGGGGTGAATGGTCTACGAAAGTGGTAGCAAGTACGCTGAAGTCCTATTCCCGAATGACTTTCGACTATCCTTACCATAAAGCTATTTCGGTACATGCCAAAAATCAAGGAATGGAATACCCCATGATTTGCTGGAACTATGGTCGTCCCGATAAGGACGGTTCTTATAGTGAACGTACCAAATATGGCATGTTTGGAGTCATTATCCATGAGGTGGGTCACAACTTTTTCCCCATGATCGTGAACAGTGACGAGCGCCAATGGACCTGGATGGATGAAGGAATCAATACCTTTGTGCAATATGTAGCAGAACAGGATTTTGGGCAAAGCTATCCCGAAGCCATAGCGCCAAATAAAACCTACCCATCACAGCGAGGACCTGCCAAGAATATTGTGGATTACATGGCCGGCGATCAGGATCGATTGGCTCCCATAATGACTAAAGGATTGAATACCTACAACTTTGGCGCCAATGCCTACTCCAAGCCTGCAACTGCGCTTAACATCTTAAGGGAGACCATCATGGGAAGGGATTTGTTCGATTACTCATTCCGTACCTATGCCCAACGGTGGATGTTCAAGCATCCCACCCCAGAAGATTTTTTCCGAACCATGGAGGATGCTTCGGCCATCGATTTGGATTGGTACTGGAGGGAATGGTTTTACACCACCGATTATGTAGATATAGGAGTTGAAGGAGTTAAAAAGTATTACGTTACTTCAAAAATGAACAAGGAGGTTAAGGAACTGATTGCCGCTAGGGGTATGAAAGAAAGTGATTTACCCCCCTTGGTGTATTTGGTCGAAGAAGGCAGCGAAGATTTTGACGAGGATATGAAAAGTGGGACCTTAAACGATGTAGTGACTCTTCAGGAATATATTATGGACAATATAGACCCCTTAGATCGGGCCACTTTGAAAAACCCAAAATACTTCTATGAAGTGACTTTTGAAAAGCCAGGAGGAATCCCTATGCCAATTATTGCAGAATATACCTACTCCGACGGCAGCAAGGAACGCATTACCTATCCTGCACAAATTTGGAGAAAGAACGACCAGTCGGTAGGTAAGGTCGTTGCTTCCGAAAAAGAAATTGTAAAAATCGTCGTGGATCCCGATGAGGAAACAGCCGACATTGATACTTCAAACAACACTTGGCCCAAAGAAGAAAAAGCAGGGGAGTTTGAAACCTTCAAGAATAAAATTAAGGGCGAATAACCTTTGAACATTCCAAATACAGGTAAGCCCCGTAACTTTAACGGGGCTTTTTCAGTAAAGCCATACAACTTCTGTATATTTGTAGCATGTTTGCAACCCCCTTGTTTATCAGTGGTGCAGAAATAGGATTCATCCTGTTTATTGTCCTTATGGTTTTTGGCGCTGATAAAGTACCGGAAATTGCCCGCGGTCTTGGGAAGGGAATGCGCCAAATCCGAAACGCTACAGACGATATCAAAAAGGAAATTACCAAAAGCGCCGAAAAACAGGGAATCGATTTTAAGGAAGTGACCAAGGAAATCGATAAGGTAAAGGAGGACATCGACGATATATCCGGATCGGTCAAAAGAAATCTCTAGATGCTGGAAACCCTCAAGGAATGGGACTCACAACTCTTCCTGGTTTTAAATGGTTTGGGTACAAAAACCATGGATCCTTTTTGGATTTTCATGACCCACATTGAAAGCTGGACGTTACTCTTTATCCTTTTCTTGGTAGTGCCTTTTATCTATTTTTCGAGAAGAAAAGCATTATGGGTTGTACTGGGAACCCTAGCTTCTTTTGTAGTTACCCTGGGGCTCAAGTACTTGGCGAAAATATCCTTCGGGAGGATCCGCCCTAACAACCTGGTGGATTTTGCGCCTAAAATTAGGATCCTTCAATTCCCAAGCGATTTTAGTTTCTTTTCGGGGCATGCTTCGGTAAGTTTTGCGGTCACCACTTTTATGGTACTTGCCTTGCGAAAAAGCACACGATGGGTGTACCTCTGTTACCTCTGGCCGGTATTGTTTTCCTTTAGCCGTATTTATGTAGGGGTCCATTTCCCCAGCGATATCCTCGCTGGAATGTGCATAGGTTTTTTTGTAGCGCTTTTTCTGTTCAGGGTTTTTCGGAAGTTTGGCTTGCTACAAAATTGAAAAGGCCCAAATTGCTTTGGGCCCTATTCAAACTTTAAATCGAAAAAAAACTATTGGGGAATTTGCCGAAGCGAACAATGTTTCTTCAAACCCAAATGTTTTACATTTTCAAAATTGAAAAAATTGGAAATCACAAACAAGAGTTGATTGGCGGAAAAAACACCCGTTTATCTCCCTAACACCAAAAGGGGTTTTCAATCTTGTAATTTCAAATCACCTAGGGTCTGGCAGGGGAAAAACCCTGTGGGCCAACCGTTTTTTTCACCTTTTTTTATGCTTAAAAATATATAAAATATTGATATACAGAATACTATAAAATAATGGGAATTAGGTTAATTTCAAGCTATCCTGAAATCTTAGTAAATATGGCTACATTTACTAAAACCTTAAATCCTAGTCATTATGAAAATTAAATTCCCCCAAAATGCTCTATTGCCAGCCATCTTTTTTATGATTCTATTGTTTTCGGCCTGTGAAGAAATTATGGTTTCCCCACCGGCTCAAACCATTTCCAAGGAAGAGGCCAATCGGTTGGAAGAAACTTACATTCAAACACGAGCGACCATTTTGAACGATACATTAGGCTATGTGGACACCCGAGAATTTTGGTTTTCCATCGATACCTTAAAAAAATACATCGACTATGTGGAACAGGAAGCTGCGGGATTGGGCAAGACCAATCTTGGAATCCGTATTTACTTAGGGGCCTATCCAACACAAGGCAATTATCCCGATCCTGGCTATTCGACCGTATTTTTGGTTCCCACTTACAGGGACGAAGGGAATCCACTGAAGCGAGGTTTTCTACCCATGGATGAAGAAAATCAAAATATTGATACGTTGGCGCCCCTTAATTATGGTCAAGGAGGCAAGCCTCCACACGATTATTAAAATGAATACACCTAGTGCTTTACATTGTTAACTTTCTGGAGCTTTTTACCGCCGTGGTAGCACTATTGACATTTTGGAAGTACCGTTCCTCAAACGAACGGTATTTCCTTATTTTTTTATGGTATACTTTTTTGGTGGAGGTGATTGGTGCTTTGATGGGCGATGTTTTTTACATCGACAACTCCAGTGTTTACAATACCTTTACTATTACCAGCATGCTGTTCTATTTTTATTGGTACCATTCCATTCTTAAAAAAGCGGTTTTCAAAAGGGTCACCATTGCTTTTACGATCATCTTTTTATTGGTTGCCGCATTGAATTTTGTGTTCGAAAATTGGAATACCTACCACAAGTATTCGTTTTTCTGTGGAGCATTTTTTATCTTGATCCTTACCATTTTTCATTTCCAACAATTGTTGAACAGCAATGAAGTACTTATTGTAAAATACAAGCTAAGTTTTTGGATTTCAACCGCATTGTTGTTGTTTTATATGGGTATGATCCCGTTGTTTTTTTTGATAGAGTATACGGGGATACGCGGGCTTAGCTACCGCATCATTTTAATTAGTCTCAACCTCATGCTTTACGGTTGCTACAACATCGGATTTTTATGGACCAAGAAGGAGTACAATCGTTTTTAATTGTCTTTTCCATCATTGCATTTTGCCTAGCCTTGACGGTGATTTTGCTTTTTGCTATTTTTCAAAAGCGTAAAAATAAATTGCTGAGGGAACAGCAGGAGGCAGAAAATCATTTTAAAGAGGAAATCATCGAGACGCAAATCGAAATCCGAGAAGAAACCCTTCGTAACATTAGTTGGGAATTGCACGACAACATCGGTCAATTATTGACCTTGGCCAAGATCCAACTCAATCATGCCGACGAATCTCCCGAAAAAGTACAGGAAGCAGCGGAAACCGTGGGGCAATGCCTTACGGAATTGAGAAGTCTTTCAAAATTGATCAATCCCGATACCTTCAGCAATTTATCGTTGGTAGATGCGCTTAAATTGGAGATGCAGCGTTTCGACCGGATGAAATACCTGAGTACTTCCCTGGACTGTAATGAAGAAACATTTTCCATGGATGCCAAAATAGAACTTATTATCTTTAGGATGCTGCAAGAGTTTTTTACCAACACCATAAAACACTCCAAAGCGAGCCAGTTGGAAGTACGTTTGAAGTATGATGAAAATCTTCTACAGATTGAAGCCAGGGACAACGGAATCGGTTTTGATACCTCCAACCAAAAATATTTCAAAGGCATTGGCCTGATGAACATCAAAAGTAGGGCTCAAATCATTGGGGCGCAAGTGGAGATTGTTTCCAAATTGGGAGAAGGGGCCCAACTTTTTTTAACGTATAAAAACACACCATCATGAAACACTCGGTAGTTGTAGTAGACGATCATAACCTCCTCTCGCAGGCGATAGGGGAGTTGGTCAACAGTTTTGATGAATTTCATGTACTGTATACCTGTAAAAATGGCCAAGAACTTTTGGACAAACTCCAAAACCCTGCCAATATCCCAAACATTGTACTCATGGATGTCAATATGCCCATCCTCAACGGAATTGAAACCACCGAACACCTTTACCAAAACTTTCCACAGGTGAAGGTTTTGGCCCTTTCCATTGAAGAAGACGAAAAAGTAATCCTGAAAATGCTACGCTCAGGTGCCAAGGGCTATTTGATGAAAGACGTAAAAAAAACCGAGTTGCACAATGCGCTTCTGGAAGTGATGGAAAAAGGCTTTTACCATACCAACACGGTTACTAAGGTATTGGTCGATTCCCTTTCCCACAACGATGGGGATGTAGTGACACTGAAGGATCGTGAAATTGAATTCATTAAATTGGCCTGTACCGAGATGACGTACCGCGAAATTGCCGACAAAATGTTCCTGAGCCCAAAAACCATTGAAGGCTATCGAAATGCCCTTTTTGAAAAACTGAATTTGCGCAACCGGACAGGTCTGGTCATTTATGCCATCAAGAACAAGATTTTTACCCCTTGATTATTTCACGCGCGTTATCGTTAGTCCATCCCTAATAGGCAGTAAAACGGTTTCCAATCGTGGATCGGTATTCAAAAGCTTGTTGTATTCCAGTAAAGCGACTGTGTCCAAATCGCCTTCCACAAGCGGTTCCACAATTTTACCGCTCCAAAGGACATTATCGCTCAATAGCACGGCTCCCGATTTCAATGTTGGAAGCAATAATTTCAGGTAGTTGGGGTAATTGTTCTTATCGGCGTCCACGAAAACCAAATCGAAATCTGTATCAAGTGTTGGGATAATTTCCAAAGCAGCTCCAAGATGTTGTTTTATTTGAGTTCCATATCCGGAAAGATCAAAATATTTACGCTGTAAATCGTACAACTCTTCATTGCAATCAATCGTGTGGAGCATTCCGTCCGGTTGCATGCCTTCTGCCAAGCACAGCGCAGAATACCCTGTGTAAGTACCTATTTCCAGAATATTTTTGGGGCGCACCAATTTGGAAATCATGCTCAAAACCCTTCCTTGAAAATGACCGCTCAACATCCGTGGAGCCAATACCTTTTGCCAGGTTTCCTTGCCCAAGGCTTGCAGTAGCTCGGGTTCCTGTTGGGAGTGTTCTACTGCGTAATCATCAATTTTTTTGGGTAAAAAATTCATTAGGAAGTAATCCGTTCCACCAGTTTCTTTTTCGCCTTTTCGTCATCACCACACAGCCATTGAATAACGTTGTCTTCCCACATGGCATCACACTCTTCTTGGGTTACAATGCCTCGGTCGCGGGCCAAATCCAGAATTTTGCCAGGATAAGACGACTGTGGAACACTTTCCATTTCACCCAAGGGGTATGGATCATCCAGACCTATCAGCACTTGTTTGCTGGTTTGGTTTTTGATCAACAATTGCAGCGAGTTGGTATCGTGCACCAACGTGTCAAAAAAGATATTTTTATGGCCCACGCTTTTCCTAGGATGTACTTTTCCTTCAAACAAATCGGGACGCCCATCAAAGCCCTGGATGCGCCTTCCCAAGTTGATTTGGGCCAACTGCCCTCCATGGGCAAAGCACACCCGCATGTTCGGAAATTTGTCGGGATAGCCATTCAACGTATGGAAATGATAAGCGTCAGCGCATTGGGCCAGCATCCAGATTAGGTGGAATCGCCATGCCGTATTTTCCAATTTGATGAACTTTTCGCCATCGTAGGGGTGAATTTCAACAGCCAGATTGTATTTCGAAGCTAATTCAAATAAGGGTTCGTTTTCTTCATCAAAAATACAGCGCCAAGTCCCAATGGTATCCATGTAGTGTGTAGGCAAACACAACAATTGTAGGCCAAGTGTTTCCACACAACGCTCAATTTCCCAGAGGGCGCCTCTTACAAAGCCAGGATGCACCACGAAACCACAGGTAAATTTATTTGGATGTTCCAATTGGATCCGGGCATTGAAATCGTTCTGGAACCGCAACGCCTGCTTCATTTCCTCCAACCGCAAGCCGTTGCCGTACAATTGCGAAAGGTTCAATACAACGGCATGATCTATCTTATAGCGATCCATCCATTCCAGTTTTTCATCCAAGAAAAAACTCGAATCGGTCACGGGCCTGCTCCAGTCTTTCTGCAGCATATACTTTCGGTCCTTGTCGACCCAAAAAATCCCTTTGTCCTTCATAAACTGCGGGATTTCCTCCGGATAGGGAAGCAAGTGCGAATGACCGTTAATGCGAAGTTTGCGTTTCATGGTTTGCATTTGGGCGTGCCCCCCAATGGGGTCGGGCTTTCGCTGCTACACGGTAGCCGGGCTCAATCCCTCACGCAGTTCTAAAGTTACAAAGATTTTGTTCTCCCGCCATCGACGGGCAAATTAATTCCGTTGATGTACCCCGCAGCGGGACTGGCCAAAAAAGCTATGGCATTGGCCACCTCCTCGGGTTGTGCAAAGCGTTTGGCTGGTACCAGGGCTTTCATAAATTCAGCAGCCTCGGCTTCTGTTTTGTTCATCCGTTTGGCCACACTCGAAAAGATATCATTCAAACGGTCGGTTGCCGTAAATCCTGGCAATACGTTGTTTACGGTAATGCCAAAAGCTCCCAATTCGTTGGCCAAGGTTTTGCTCCAATTGGCCACAGCCCCGCGAATGGTATTGCTTACGCCCAAACCGTCGATAGGTTGTTTCACCGAGGTGGAAATGATATTAATGATTCTCCCGTATCCTTCTTGCTTCATACCTGGCACCACGTTTTGCACTAGAATTTGGTTGCACACCAAGTGCTGGGAAAAGGCCTGGATGAATTCGTCCACCTCGGCAGCGAATATGGGACCGCCTTTAGGGCCACCCGTATTGTTCACCAAAACGTGAAAGTATTTGTCAAAAGTAGCCTCGATGATGATCGATTTTAAATCTTCCGGATCATTGAAATCGGCAATCAGGTAATCGTGAAGCTGATCTTCTTTTTTAGGCAAAACTGACATGGCTTCCTTCAATTTAGTTTCATTGCGTGCCATCAGGGTCACATTGGCACCCAATGCAGCCAATTCCATGGCTGTGGCTTTACCAATTCCTGCTGTGCTTCCGCAAACTAGGGCATTTTTATTTTTCAAACTTAAATCCATGTGTTATTGGTCATAGTTGATGCATACATTTTTTGCTTCCGTGAAAAACCGCAAGGCTTCAAATCCTCCCTCACGACCTACACCACTGGCCTTAACTCCACCAAATGGCGTACGCAAATCGCGGTTCAGCCACGTGTTCACCCAAACAATTCCAGCTTCCAATTGTTTGCTCATGCGAAGTGTACGATCGAGATTGGAAGTCCATAGGGTAGATGAAAGGCCATATTTTACACTGTTGGCGTAACGCAGCACTTCTTCCTCGCTTTCAAAAGGCATTAAGGTTACCACAGGGCCAAAGATTTCCTCTTGATTTACACTACAATAGGGATCTAATGTTTCAATGACGGTAGGCTCTAGATAGTACCCTTTTTCAAATCCTTTTACCATAACTCGATTCCCTCCTGTTAGAACCGTTCCTCCTTCTTCCTTTGCCAGTTCGATGTAACGTTCAATTTTATCGCGATGTGCTTCGGAAACTATAGCGCCCAAATCGACTCCCTGTTGAGGATGTCCAACGTTCAATTGCTCCACTTCTGCAATAAAATCCTTTTTGAAACGCTCATAAAGGGGACGTTCCACAAAAATACGGCTACCGCACAAACAGATTTGCCCTTGGTTTGCAAAAGAAGAGCGTAGGGTGGTTTTTAACATTTTTTCATAATTGCAGTCGGCAAAAATGATGTTCGGGTTTTTTCCGCCCAATTCCAATGAGAGTTTTTTGAATAGGGGCGCCGCTGTTCGAGCCAAATGCTCTCCGGTTTTAGTCCCTCCAGTAAACGAAATAGCTTTAATTCCAGGATGTTCTACAATAGCTTGGCCAGCGGAAGGTCCTGTTCCTTGGACAATGTTCAAAACCCCTTTAGGAAGCCCAGCCTCTGTCAGGATTTCGCCCAACAAATAGGCAGTCATGGGCGTGATTTCACTGGGTTTGGCGACCACGGTGTTGCCAGCTGCGATGGCCGGGGCGACTTTCCAGGTAAACAAATAGAGCGGAAGGTTCCATGGAGAAATACAGCCAACCACTCCAATGGGCTGCCGTAAGGTAAAATTAAGCGTATCCAATCCCACACTTTCATGAGCTTCCGAAGCAAACTGGGTAATGGCATGCCCAAAAAAACGAAAATTAGCCGAGGCCCTTGGAATGTCTACTTTTTTGGCCAAGCTCACGGGTTTTCCGTTGTCCATGGATTCGGCCAGTGCCAGTCGGTCTAAGTTTTTTTCGATGAGATCAGCAATTTTTAGCAAAATCCGGCTACGCTGTTCGAAGGGGGTTTGACTCCAACCAGGAAAAGCAGCTTTGGCCGCTTCAAAGGCTTTGGCAACATCCTGGGCATTGCTGTTGGCTATTTGGGCATAGATCCCCCCTTCGCTGGGATTGTAATTGTCCAGCCATGCCCCGCTAAGGGGTTCACAATAAGAGCCGTTGATGTAATTGAGGATTTTCAAAATCTTTAAATTATTCTTTAATTAGGGTTTTTAACTCATTATCCAAAATGTAAATTACCCCCTTTTTCATGTCTTCATACTTAAAATCTTCATCATACCAAATATTCCAGTTATAGTGGGTGCCTTTAAAATCTGTACCCAAAACGTATTTGGCTTCTTTTAGCTGTATGGCAATTGGAGAATTTTCAGACTGAATCTTCACAACAATTTCTCCTTTATCGTCGATCAAAAAGAATAAATGTTTGTAATACAATTTCGTGTCACCAGTTTCGTACCGCTCAAATGCCTGAACCAGTTTGCCATTCCAATAGAATTGGTCAAAACAGAACATATCGCCCAAATATCCTTCCAGTTTCTTGTTCGATTGAGCTTGATAAAGCTTTTGCCTGTATGGCTCAGCTTTATCATAATCTTTCACTCCATAGTAAACTTGTATGAGTTTTGAATATGTCAGAAAATCATCCGGTGAAATTCTTAAAAGTTCTTTGTACGCTTTTTCAGCGCTTTCATAGTTTTTATTAAAATATTCGAACAGACCAATATTGTACAATGTATTTAAATATGAATCGTTGGTGGGTGAAATATTATCTTTTGCAACATATAAATACTTAAGCGCATTAATTGAATCGTTAAGCGCCAAATAGCTTTGCGCAAGCATCGCAAAACTTCTTTCGGTTGGGTTTTCTTTGTTGATAGAGGTTTTGTAAGCTTCTACTGCATCAATGTAATTTTTATTATTAAAAAGGGCATCCCCTAAAGCGCTGTAATAATTTGATGAGGTTGAGTCTAATTCAATGGCCTTGTTGAGGGAAGGTATGGCATTTTCAAAATCTCCCAGAAAGCTCTGTGTAACACCCTTCATAAAATGAGCGGCAGGTTCTAAGCTATCCTTCTCTATAGATAATTTCATGTATTTAAGACAATTTTCGTCATCCTCATTGATGTAGTATGCCATTCCTATATAAAAGTAATCCAGGGCAGAATAATTTTCATCCTCTTTGGCATATGTTGAAATAATTAATTCAAAATTTTCATTTTCATAGGCAGATTGTATTTCAGTCATTGATTTGTCCTGACCAAACGAAGTGAAGAAAATTCCTAAAAGGAAATAGATAAAAAAAGTGCCTTCCAAGAAATTTGTTTTTTTCATGGGCTTTAAAATTATTTGGGTTTATAAGCCATCACCTTGATCTCTACCACCAAATAGGGGTGCGGCAATTGATGGACGGCTACGGTGGTTCGGGCTGGCCCCGTTTCCTTATTGAAAAACTCGGCATAAACCTCATTATATCCGGCAAAGTCGTTCATGTTCACCAAGAAGGTGGTCACGTCCACTACATCGCTCAAAGAGGCTCCTTCGGTGGCAAGATAGTCTTTAATGTTCTCCAACACAGCTCGAGTTTGCTCTTTGATGTCCAACTGCATGGTACCCATGGCGTCCACTTGGTGGACCCCTGCAAAACTATTATCGGGCAAGCGGGAGCTGGTCCCACTCACAAAAAGGAAATCGCCTGCCCTTTTAATATGGGGGTAAGCGCCACGGGGGGTTGCTTTTCCTTCAACCAGTCTGCTTTTGTTTGTCATGTCATGCGTTTTTTGCCACGATATCGTCATGAAGGATGTCTTGTGTGGCTTGTTGAACCTTTTTGAGTTTTTCTTCCAGGGCCATTGCTTCGGGAAGCTTTCCATCGTCCAAAAGATTAAGGATGGCTTTATCTTGGGCTCTTCCTCGTTTCATTGCTTCGGAATAAGGGAGGTCCTCGTTAAAAGTAACCAATGAATATTTACTGGAGTAAGCGTGGGACAATTCATTTTCAAAAGCAATTTCCAGTTTTCTTTTTTGCTGAAATAAAGCATTTGCCGTATGTTCCTTCATTTCGTGGAAATTATCCAAAGCCAAGTCGGCGATGGCATCGGTATCTTTTTTCCGTGCTTTTTCATATTCGTAAAAAACCGTGTTCCAATCACCTTCAAACTTATCCAAGATTTCATCAAAAACCACGACATCTTCAAAAGAAGCATTCATGCCTTGTCCATAAAAGGGAACAATGGCATGGGCTGCATCACCCATTAAGAGCACTTTTCCGTAACAATGCCAAGGGGTGCATTTGATGGTGCCTAAGGTGCCTGTAGGATTTTGGAAGAACTCTTCGGCCAGATCGGGCATTAATTCCAAAGCGTCTGGAAACTCTTTTTTGAAATAGGAAAGCACCTTTTCCCGGGAATCCATGGTTTCAAAACTGTAATCGCTGTGGTCGTAGGGCAGAAAGAGGGTTACGGTAAAACTGCCATCCAAATTGGGCAATGCTATAAGCATGTCCTCGCCCCGTGGCCAAATGTGCAATGCGTTTTTATACGTTCGAAAGCTTCCATCCGATGTGGCAGGGATTTCGAGCTCCTTGTAACCGTGAGTAAGCCACTGTTGGGAAAAGCTGAACAGGAACTTTTTGTGGTCAAACATGCTTTTACGAACCGCCGAGCCCGCACCATCCGTACCAATGATGAGGTCTGCTGAAAGCATTTCGTTTTTTCCCGTTTCGTAATTTTTGAAATGGGCCACGGCCCTTTCCAATTCCACTTGTTCACAACCTAAATTAAAGCGCATGGCAACATTAGGCATTTCATCAAGGGCGTCCAGAAGCAATTGGTTCAGGCCCGGTCTGGAAATGGAGTTGATGTATTCGTTTTTTCTTCCGCTATACGGACTCAAGAATGGGGTACCTCCATCGGGATGGATCATTCGGCCGTTCATAGGAATGCAGAGTTTTTTTGCTGCTTCCTCTACACCTGCTAGTCGCAATCCCTTTAAGCCGCGATCGCTTAGTGCCAAATTAATCGAACGTCCCGCGTCTTGAGTCACTTTGCGCAAATCGGGACGTTTTTCGGTAAGGGTTATGGTGTATCCCCTTTGTGCTAATCGTAACGCCAACAGACTTCCGCAAAGCCCGGCGCCAACAATTAGGATGTGTTCCTTAGATTTCATGAATTTAAAATCGATTTGAGTCGTGAGACAAATTCATATACTTCTTCAAAGGTATTGTATAATGGGGTAGGAGCCACGCGAATAACGTCTGGTTCGCGCCAATCGCTTATCACTCCCACTTGCGATAATTTTTGATGCAAGCCCTTATTGGTATTTTTTACCTGGATCGAGAGCTGGCATCCTCTTTCCTCGGGATTTTTTGGGGTAATCACTGTAATTCGTTCGTCATTCAATTCATCCAGCAAGAACTCCAGAAAACCGGTTAGTTGGATGGATTTTTTCCGAAGGTTTTCCATTCCTGCTGCTTCAAATAGGTCGAGCGAAGCCCTAATCGCAGCCATGGAAAGGATGGGAGGGTTGCTCAATTGCCAACCTTCGGCACCGGGGATTACCTCAAATTCGTGCCGCATGTTGAAACGGGTTTGTTTGTTGTGCCCCCACCAGCCCGCAAATCGTTTTAACTTCGCATTATGGGCATGACGCTCGTGTACAAAAATACCCCCCAAACTGCCTGGACCGCTGTTGAGGTATTTATAGGTACACCACACGGCAAAATCGGGTCCATTTTCATGAAGGTTAGGGAGGATATTGCCCACTCCGTGAGCCAAATCAAAACCTACTTTGCACCCATATTGATGCCCTAGGACGGTAATTTTTTTAATGGGGTAGTACTGCCCCGTATAGTAATTGGTATTTCCCAATAAAATGAGGGCAATGCTTTCGCCTTCAACTTCCAACATCTTTTCGAGGTCTTCAAAGTGACACAATTCTTGCCCTTTTTGAGGCTCCCAAAATAAAAGGCCCTCCTCAGGATCGTATCCGTGAAATTTTAGTTGACTCTCCACAGCATATTTATCGCTTGGGAAAGCATCTTTTTCTATTAAGATTTTATATCGCGATGCCGTGGGTTGGTAAAACGAAACCATCATGAGGTGTAGATTCGCCGTAAGTCCATTCATGATCACGACTTCATTATTTTTGGCACCCACAATTTGGGCCATGGCCCTGGTAAGAAACTCGTGATAGGGCATCCAGGGATGTTGTGCATCGGTATGACCCTCTACGCCCAGTTCGGCCCAGTCTTTCAGCTCCTGTTGGAGGTATTCCGAAGTTTTTTTGGGCTGAAGGCCCAGTGAATTTCCACAGAAATAAATCAAAGGATTTCCCATGGGATCTTTTGGGAAAAGAAAGGATTCCCGGAACTTCCCTAAAGGATCTTGAGCATCACACTTTTGTGCATATTCCAGGGAGTTTTGGTACATCAACTTATCGAATGAGGAGATTGGTGAAATAGATTTTGGTGTTTTTGGTACTGTCTTGGTGCATCGTGCACAACTTAATATTGTGGAATTCCTGCAGGTTTTCCCAAGTATATGAAATGGTCGGGTCTGGGCTGTTGCCTTCCCGATACACCCACTCCTTGATTTCAAAATCAGGGTTGTAATATAAATCGTAGGCATCCCCAGGGGTGTACCCTCCCTCAGGACCATAAGTAATGGTCAACCGATTTAAGGTATCTTTTGAAATGGGAGCTATTTCGTTTTTACCTTCTGAAAAAACGGTCCCGCGGTCCCACAGCAACTGAAAAGGAGCCAAAAGCCAATATTTGTCGTTGATAAACCGTTGGTCCGCTGCTGTTTGAATACTGTCCAACGCTTGGGTTCTTAAATAGCTTATCGTATCGATGGCCGTAAGGTAGGTTACTTCATGGTTCATGGGTTTCCAATGGAAGGTTCGCTCGAAATGATTTTCGCCACGATCTACGTTAAAGGTAAACTGAATTTCCTCTACCTCGTTCCAGTGTTCAAAACCATAGTGGTAGGCAATGGTTTCGGCGGTAGTTAGTTTCCTTTCCGTTGTGGGACTATTGGTTTTTTGGTTTTCTTCGGGGGTATTTTTACACCCCAGGATTCCGAAACAAAAAAACAGGAGCAAAGCATTTTGCATAAAAAAATCTTTTCAGTAAAAGTAAGGAAAGTATTGTTGCACTCATAATTTTACTATTTTTAATCCAATGGAAAAACAGAAAACATACACCCTTGGAGCAGTAACCGTAGTTTGGAAACCGCACCGCTGCATTCACTCGGCAAATTGTATTAAGGCGTTGCCCAGGGTATTTCGGCCAAAGGAGCGCCCGTGGATTCAGTTGGAAGGTGCCCATGAGGATGCGGTAATCCAAGCCGTGGAGAAATGTCCCAGTGGTGCTTTGACTTATGAAACGCCCGCCAGTAAAAATCAAACAAATGCTATGGAAGAGCCCACAAATAAAATTCAGGTAAACCTTATTGAGAATGGACCTGCTATTGTACTAGGTACTGTGGAAGTTACCCACCCAGATGGTAGTGTGGAAACCCGCGAGCGTCGTGCTTCCTTTTGCCGATGTGGCAAATCGGTGAACCATCCCTTTTGTGATGGTTCACATAAAAATGCCTAAATGGAATTGTCCAGTATTTAGTGTAGGGTTTCCTTCAACAATTCTGGAAACTTCGCTTTGAATCGGTTTAACCTAGGGATCGACACTGCCTGGATGTAAGGATGATCTGGATGGAGTTTTTCATAATTTTGATGATAGGCCTCGGCTTTCCAAAATTTTTGAAACGGAAGCACCTGTGCTGCTACTTTTCCCTTTCCCAGTTCTTTTTCCAAAGCCTCAATTTTGGCATCGATGATGGCTTTCTGCGTATCATTCTGGTAAAAAATAATGCTGCGGTATTGAGTTCCATGGTCCGGACCCTGCCCATTTAATTGGGTAATGTTTTGGGAGCCAAAATACACATCTACCAAATCCTTAAAGCTTACCACATTGGGATCGTAAATAACTTCCACGGATTCCGCATGGCCTGTTCTGCCCGTATTGCTGTCTTCATAGGTAGGATTTTCGGTGTGTCCGCCGCTGTATCCCGAAATGGCTTCCTTCACCCCTTTAACACTTTCATAGATGGCCTCAACACACCAAAAGCATCCACTGGAAAAATAGGCATGTTCATAACCGTTCTCTGCCGGGACCTGAACGGGTTTCAGTTGTTTTTGAGCCATGGCTTCGGCCTCCTTGTTTTTTTCATTAGACTGGCAGGATGCTTGTAGGTTCAGTAACACCAAGGAAAGGATGAGCAATGCAATTCGTTTCATAACGTTGGGTTTTAGGAGATGAGTCGGGGTTTCCAAAATTCCTTTCAAAAGGTAACAAAAAAAGCCCTCACTAAGGGTGAAGGCTTTGTTTATGTAGTGTTAAGGTTTACTTAAGTTTTGAAAATAACTGTTCCATTTTATCGCGCTCTTCATCGGCCAGTGCAGGGTCGACCAAGATCCTTCCACTGTGTTCGTCGGTGATAATTTTCTTACGCGAAGCGATTTCCATTTGTACCTGAGGCGGAATAGTAAAGAAGGAACCCCCAGAGGCACCACGCTCTACGGCAACTACGGCCAGACCATTTTTTACGTTGCTTCGGATACGCTTGTAGGCACGTACCAAGCGCTCTTCGATGTTTTGCTCGTATTTTTCAGATTCTTTTAAAAGGGCTTGTTCCTCTTTTTCAGTTTCGGCTAGGATTTCGTCCAGTTCCCCTTGTTTGTGCTTTAGGTGTTTTTCCCGTTCGGTTAAACGTTCCTTGGTTTCTTCAATAACTTGTTTCTTTTGTTCGATTTGAGCCTTAAACTCTTTAATGTGTTTTTCGGCCAGTTGAATTTCCAGTTCTTGGTATTCAATTTCCTTGCTCAAACTATTGTATTCGCGGTTATTACGTACCTTATCCTGTTGTGAGGAATATTTTTTGATGAGTACTTTGGCCTCTTCAATGAGGTTTTTCTTATCCTTGATGCTTTCTTCGATGGTTTCCAAATCGGTATTCAATTTGTCCAATCGGGTATTCATCCCAGCTACTTCGTCTTCTAGATCTTGAACTTCCAAAGGAAGCTCGCCTCGTACGTTGCGTATTTCATCAACACGGGAATCGATCAATTGCAAATCGAATAATGCCCTTAACTTATCTTCTACAGTGGTTTCGGTTTTCTTTGCCATACTTAATAATAGCTAATAGGATTGGTGTTTATTTTTGATAAAACGACTGCAAAATTAGTAATTTTTTTGGTAAGGAAGGCAACTAAAAGCTGTTTTGTGAACTGCTCGCTTTCATAATGTCCTATATCGGCCAAAAGGAGTTGATTTTCCGCAGTAAAAAAGTCGTGATACTTCAAATCGGAAGTCACAAAAACATCAGCCCCTTGGGTTTTTGCAGCACCAATAGCAAAACTGCCGCTTCCTCCCAAAACTGCTACTTTTTTTATGGGTTGGCCCAAAAAGCGAGAGTGGCGAATGACCCCCGTATTAAAGGTATTTTTCAATTGTTTCAAAAAGTCCTTTTCCGAAATGGGTTCGGCCAATTCCCCAATCATGCCCATACCAATGTGTTGGTTTTTGTTTTCCAAAGTGGTTACCTCATAAGCGATTTCTTCGTACGGATGTGATTCGAAAAGGGCCTTCAGCACCTTTTTTTCCAAGTGTTTGGCAAAGGTGATACCAATTTGGGTTTCGTCCTCAAAATGGATTTCCCCTTTTTTTCCGAGGGAAGGATTGCTTGCTTCATTGCCCTTAAAAGACCCAATACCTTGTAGGTTGAAACTACAATTTTCGTAATTGCCTATAGCTCCACCACCTGCCTCAAAAAGTGATGCTCTTACTTTCTCCGCATCTTTGTGGGGAACAAAAGTGATGAGCTTTTTGACTGCTCCTTCCTGGGGGATAAGCATGCGGCGTTTTTGCAACTTTAATTTTTCAGAAATCATGGCATTAACCCCATTCCAGGCATTGTCCAAAGCCGTATGGATGGCAAAAATGGCGATATTGTTTTGGATGGCCTTCAGCACGGTACGCTCCACATAGGTATTTCCGGTTATGCGCATTAACCCTTTAAAGATAATAGGATGGAAACTCACTATTAAATTGCAGCCTCTGGCAATGGCTTCATCGACAACCGACTCTAAGGTGTCCAGGGTGACCAAAATACCCGAAACCTTTGCAGAAGCATCCCCCACCAACAAGCCTGTGTTGTCAAACCCTTCAGCATAACTCAAAGGCGCCAATCCTTCCAGTGTTGCTATCACTTCTTTAACCGTCATGAGGTAAAATTTTAGGGTAAAGATAAAAAACTCTACTTTCGTGCTACGGCATGTTGGGGAATAATATCCTTACCAGCTCAATAATGGAACCTGTCAATCTTTCAATACTACCAGCAGCATTGGATTTCATACCATGAAACTCAGGAAAATTCTCTACCCATTTTCAGTCCTCTACGATGGTATCACCCGCCTTCGCAACCTTGCCTACGATAAAGAATGGAAGGATAGTAACGAATTTGAAATTCCGGTAATTTCGGTGGGAAACCTTTCCGTGGGCGGAACAGGTAAATCGCCTATGATCGAATTATTGGTCGAAACGCTGATGGAAGATTACCGGGTAGCTGTATTAAGTAGGGGTTATAAGCGAAACACCAAAGGTTTTTTGGAGGTGCAGCCTACCGCCACCGCTTCAGAAGTAGGGGATGAGCCACTCCAATTCAAACAGAAATTTCCGCAAATAACTGTTGCTGTATGTGCCGATCGTAGGGAAGGAATTGAACGGCTAAAAAAGCATGCCGAGGTCATTTTGTTGGACGATGCTTTTCAACACCGAAAGGTAGTTCCTGCAATGAGCATTCTTCTGACTGCTTACGACCAATTGTTTTTGGACGATTGCTTGCTTCCTGCTGGAAATTTGCGTGAATCCCGCAAGGGAATGGACCGCGCCAATAGTATTGTGGTTACAAAATGTCCAAACGGAGTAGCGTATGCTGCCCTGCAGAAAATTCAGTTTCGAATGCAATTGAAGCCCCACCAAAGTATTTACTTTTCCGAAATAAGGTACGATTCCCACATCCACGGCAAAACCGAATCGCTTCCGTTAGCCTACTTGGAAAACAAAAAATTTACTTTGGTCACTGGTATCGCCAATCCGGAACCGTTATTGGGTTTTTTGAAAGGAAAAGGATTGCGTTTTGAACATCAAAAATTTAGGGACCATCATCATTTCACGGACAAAGAAATCAATCAATTACAAACACAGGAGATCATTCTAACTACCGAAAAGGATTTCCAGCGATTGAAAGACCGTTTGGATAAAAAGGCGATGTACTATTTACCCATCAAAACAAAATTTCTCTATAAGGAGGAAGGCGCTTTTAGAAAAGAAGTGCTTCAGTTTTTGGAGGATTATCGCAAAGGCTAGCTCTCGATTGGTATTTTTCGGTTTTCGAGTGTTCGGTATATTTTTTCGAAAAACTCCTCGGTCTTGAAGGGCTTGGGGATAATTTCATTGAAACCTGCCCGGTAAAAGTCGTCTAGGTTTTCGTCGATGGTTACCGCTGTTAAGGCAATGATTGGAAGCATTTTGTTGAACTTCCGTATTTCTTGGGTTGCTTCAATACCGCTGATTCCTGGCATGTGAATGTCCATCAATACAATGTCGAAGTTGTTTTCCTGCACCAGCTTTATGGCATCCATACCATTGTCGGCCACGGTACATTGCATTTTGTTTTTCTCCAAGATTTTTTTGGTAATCATTTGGTTGATCTTGTTGTCTTCCACCACTAAGACATTGCGGTTTTCTAGTGCAATATAATCCACATCGTAGATGATGTTTTTTGGGTTTTTGTTCTCAGAAATTTCTTCGGAAATGGCAAAATAAATGTCGAACCAAAACTTAGAGCCTTTCCCAAGTTGGCTTTCGAGCTGGATGCGGCTTCCCATCAATTCCAAGAGGTTTTTAACGATTGCCAACCCTAAACCGGTACCACCAAACTTTCGGTTGATCTGCAATGAAGCCTGTGAAAAGGATTCGAAAATACTTTTTTGTTTCTTTTTGGAGATTCCCACCCCGTTGTCCTCCACCTCAAAATGAAGTAGTACTTTTTCGTTGGCTTCTTTCATTTTTTTCACCCGAATGGTCACATCGCCGTTTTGGGTAAATTTGAGAGAATTCCCCAATAAATTGATGAGGATTTGGGAAAGCTTCAGCGGATCGCCCACAAGTTTTTCGGGGATGCTTTCGTCAAATTCCAAATGCAGGTTGTTTTTGCGATCGTCTGCCGATTTTTTAAGCGCGATGAGTACATCGTTGATGCGCTTTTTCAAGTGGAAAGTCGTTCGCTCCAGCTCAACCTTATTGGCTTCCAGCTTATTGAGATCCAGGATATTGTTGATTAAGGAAAGTAAATACTCTCCCGAAAATTTCAAGGAATTTAAGTGCTCTTTCTGTTCGGGTTTAGGGTTCTCCTCCAACAATAAGTGGGTCAATCCCGTAACGGCATATAAAGGGGTGCGGAGTTCGTGGGTGATGGTAGAAAGAAACTGGGCCTTTGCCAGTGATGCTTTTTCGGCTTTTTCCTTTGCCAACTGCAATTCATTGTTTTTGTCTTGGAGCAGTTCATTGGCCTTAGCCCTTAAATTGTTGTTTTTGTAAAGTGAAAGTGTCAAAAGGGAGAGGATTACAATAAGTGCAATACTCAGGCCTGTCGTCATTTTACCAAAATTGATGGACTTTTGCTGTTTGTCCAAATCGTTTTGTTGCTTTTCAATAATCTCGTTGTATTTAACCACATCGGTCTGCATGTCTACCCCTGCAGAAATGGCTTTAAGGAAAACTTGATAGAGCGAATCGTTTTTCTTTTCATAAATCGCCAGGTTTTGTTCGGCAACACCAAAATCGTTATCACGCAGTGCAATGTAGGAACTGAGTCGGTATGTTTCAATCTTCAGTTTGGTGAAGGAATTCTGATCGGCAATAATTTTCACGTTTTCCAGGGTACTTTTGGCCAACGAGATGCTGTTCGAAATTTCACTGGGGCTAACTTTAAGCAATGCTTCGGTTTTGTTCAGCTTGGCATAGGCTTCATTGTACGGTTGATTGTTCGCCGCAAAGGTGGGAATAGCGGCATCGAAATAGTTAATGGCCACCTTAAAGTTTTCCCTTTTGAGTTCCAGAATTCCAAAGCCCAATAGGACGCTAGCCCTATTGTTCTCATCATTCTGCGATGAAAACCACGCATCAGCTTTTCGAAGGTATATCTCGGCTTCATCCAACTTGCCCATCTGGGAATAAATAAGCCCCAGAAGTGTTTGGGCCTCGGCCAGTTCATGATACTTCCCGCTGCCTTCCAAATGCTCTATGATTTTACGGGTTTCCGACGCTGCTTTTTCGAAATTCAGAAGGTAGTAATGCAACTGCGCAATACTAAAACGAATTTCCATTTTTTCGTTGGTATATTGAGGGGATGAAGCAAGTTTGTAGGCTTCCCCAAAGCTTTTTATGGCCTTCTCAAATTGTTGATTTTTCAGAGACTCACGTCCGTCCAGATAGTTCTTTTGAATCAATGAAAGGGTGTCCCCAGTTATTTGGGAATGCCCCAAAAACCCTAAAAAAAAGCATAGGAGGAGCGGGGATAGAAACTTGTATCTTTTAGCAAGATAACTCATTAACTCATACGTACTTCGGCGATAAATATAGTCATTTCCTCGAAAATTGTAAGATTAAATCTACAATTCTCGACGAATATCCCTTTTCGTTGTCGTACCAGCCTATGATTTTTACCATGGTGCCAATGACCGAAGTCATGCCAGCATCAAAAATGCAGGAATGGGTATTTCCGACGATATCTACAGAAACAATGGGGTCTTCGGTGTATTGGAGAATCCCTTTCATGGGGCCTTCAGACGCAATTCGAAAAGCCTCGTTGATGCGCTCAATGGTCGGTGGTTTTTGGACATTGAAGGTGATATCTGTAAGGGAACCATTGGCCACTGGCACCCGGATACCACAGCCACCGATTACTGATGCCAATTTTGGAAAAATCCGAGTCAAGGCCTTGGCGGCACCTGTTGTAGTGGGGACAATCGATTGTCCCGCCGCACGGGCTCTCCGCAAATCACGGTGGGGTTGGTCGTGAAGGCTCTGGTCCGTTGTGTACGAGTGGATGGTAGTGATGTACGCTTGCTGAATTCCGCACAGGTCGTCTACAATTTTTACCATGGGAGCCACATTATTGGTCGTACAGGAAGCGTTGGAAATAATCGTATCTGATGAATCCAGCAGTTGTTCGTTTACCCCCAGAACAATCATTTTGATGTCGTCATCTTCGGGAGGGACTGAGAGAATCACCCTTTGCGCACCTGCTTGAAGGTGTTTTTGCAGGGCACTTTTGGTTTTGAATTTTCCAGTAGCTTCAATCACCACATCCACGCCTTTCCATTCCAATTGATCCAGTTCCTTTTCCGAAGTGTATTTGAACTGCCGGTTGTTAACCACAAGGGCTTGTTCCGAAACGCTTACGGAAGCATCCAAAACCCCATGGATGCTGTCGTATTTTAGCAAATGGGCCATTGTATTAATTTCGGCCAGGTCATTGATGGCTACTACTTGAATTTGTGGATGGTGTAGCAGACTTCTAAAAACGGTTCGGCCGATACGGCCAAAGCCATTGATCCCAACTTTAATGAAAGACGACATGTTATTGAATATGTTTATGTGCGTGATATGAGGAACGCACCAAGGCACCACTTTCTACATGACGGAAACCCATTTCCAATCCAATCGTTTCGTATTTTTTGAATTGGTCTGGGGTAATGAATTCCTTCACGGGCAAATGCTTTTTGGAGGGCTGTAAATACTGACCCAAGGTTACAATGTCCAGCCCAACACTTCGGAGGTCTTGCAATGTTTCCATTACCTCACTTTCAGATTCTCCAAGTCCTAACATGATTCCACTTTTGGTACGTGCAACTCCTTGTGATTTTAGATAGCGGAGTACTTCCAAGCTGCGTTCGTACTTGGCTTGGATGCGCACTTCCCGAGTGAGTCGCTTTACTGTTTCCATGTTATGGGAAACTACTTCGGGGGCCACATCAATAATGCGGTCGATGTTTCGGGTTACTCCCTGAAAATCGGGAATTAGGGTTTCAAGGGTTGTTTTTGGGTTCATGCGGCGAATGGCCTTTACGGTCTCGGCCCAAATGATGGATCCCATATCTTTCAAATCGTCCCTGTCCACCGATGTAATCACAGCGTGTTTGATATTCATGATTTTGATGGAATGCGCCACTTTTTCAGGTTCGTCCCAATCTACGGTTTCGGGCCGTCCGGTTTTCACCCCACAAAACCCGCAGGATCGGGTACAGATATTTCCCAGGATCATGAACGTAGCGGTTCCATCGGTCCAGCATTCACCCATATTAGGGCAACTTCCCGAAGTACAGATGGTGTTTAGGTTGTATTTTTCAACCAATCCACGCAACTCGGTATACTTTTTTCCGGTAGGAAGCTTTACCCGTAACCACTTGGGTTTGGGAGTAGGTTTTGAAGTTTCTAGGGCAGGTGTTTCCATGGCAGTGACAAAGATACAACTTTCTTAGCTTCAGCATAGAAAACAAAAAAAGGAAACGCTTCCCGCTTCCCTACAGCGAACTAAGGTACCAAACGCAAAAAACCAAGAGCAGTAAAATGCCTAGAAGGCTATAAATTTTTAGGATTTGGGAGGGTCTGGCCTCTTTCGGTGTATGCTTTCCGGTTAGTAATACATAACTGGCAATGGCATAAAACGGAGCCGTTAAAAATGAGAGTACGGTCGCAATTTGTATGAGCAATTTCATTTCGGTGTCAAGAAAGAAGAAGATGAGCAAGGTGCCCGTAATTAATACCAGAAGCCATGATAAATACCCATTCCTGTAGGATTTTCCAAAGAGCAATTCCGTACTTAAATGCATGACCCTGGGTGATGCATCCAAGGTAGTGAGGGTGGTGCTGAACATGGTGGTAAGGGCCGCAATACCAATGAGGATTTTGGCCCAATTGCCCAAGCTTTGGGTATACATGGAAATGAGTTGGTTGGCAAAATGCGTTCCATTTCCAGAAAAACTTTCACCACTGCCGAACATCACCAAAGTGCCCAAGGCCACAAAGCCAATTCCTAAAATAATCGTGGAACCATAGCCCACGTTGAAATCAAAAAAAGATTGCTTAAGGGTAATTTCAGGATTCAATTTTTTCTTTTCCAGGGTCCAAATGGATTGCCAAATGGTCAAGTCCAAGGGAGCCGGCATCCATCCCATGAATGCAATGAGGAAGGCAATTCCAAGGGTGCTGTCCGGAATCACTTGCTGAAAGGACACTGTACCTTCAAACTGTTGGCTTGCTAGAAAAACCGCAATAAGGGTACTTAGGGTGAGGGTAATCACAATGTACTTCATCAATTGATCCAACAGTTTGTAACGTCCAATCAATATTATTAGGAAGCATACCCCCGTAATGATGACCGTCCACAATACCAAGTTATTTGTTCCAAAAAGGGAATCTGCAATTCCCGCAGTTACTATGGTAACTGCAGTTTGGATGGTAAACATAGTTGCGAAAGTGATTATGTAATAAACCAACAAAACCCATTTTCCCATTTTGGCAAATCCCTGCAAAAGGTGCGCTCCAGTGGCTAGGGCATAACGCGGGCCAAACTGAAAAAAAGGGTATTTGATAAAGTTAATGAGTAACAAAGCCCATATCAGTCCTAAGCCAAAATCGGCCCCGGCCCTTGTGGATTGTACCAAATGGGAGACGCCAATTGCGGCACCCGCAAAAAGAAACCCAGGGCCAAATTTTTTCAGAAAGCTTTTCAATGTTTGTGATGTTCGTGGATGATTTCGGCCAGTAGTTTTTTGGCCCTCAGCAATCGAACTTTTACATTGCTAAGGGGTTCTTCCAATTGATCTGAAATTTCGTTGTAGCTCATTTCCTGAAAGTACCGCAAGTTGATGATCTCTTGGTAGTGGGGTTTGAGTTTCTTGATGAAACGCAACAGCTCAGCCAAATTTTGCTCGGTTATTAGCAGGTCTTCCTGACTTGGGCTTTGATCCGGGATTTTTTTGATGTGCTCCTCACTGGCATCGGTTGTTTGCTCGTAAATGGACGCATTTTTCTTTCGGGTCTTGTCAATGTGGATGTTTTTGGAAATGGCAATCAACCAGGTACTGAAGGTGTAACTCTCGTCAAAGGTTTCAATTTTGTCGAATGCCTTGGCGAAGGCTTCGATGGTAATGTCTTCGGCATCGTGTTCATTGTTCAGCCGTTTTAGTTGAAATCCATACACTTGATTCCAAAAATGGTCCAATAAAAAATTAAAGGCACTCTGTTTGCCCTCCTTGGCTTTTTGGATCTGTTTTTGAATGTCCCGCTCGGTTACTTCCACCTTCTAGGTTTTGAAATCAAATTGGAACTAAATATAGTCAATTGTAGGCACACCAAGAACACTTCAAGCACTGGGAAAAATGGGGCAAGGTCCTTTTCCTGAAAGCGTTTGGCCGCTTTTCCCAGAAAAAGATATTGAAGTATGAGACGAAAAGTAATCAATGCCAGTGGGATTTTCCAATCCACAAACACCAACGAAAGTATGGCCGCAACCCAAAAAAAGAAATTTCCCAAAAAATACAATCCCAAATAGGTTTGGTGTTTGGTTTTGTAATATTTACTGGTGGTGACATGCCTTCGTTTTTGGTAAAACCAATCCTTGAAGGTCTCTTTGGGCTGCGAGAGGGTAAACGCATCCCTTTGCAAGCATAAGGCGACATTGCTTTTGGTAGCGGCCTCATTGACAAACAGATCGTCATCACCCGAAGCAATTTGCATGTGCGACATAAAGCCTCGATTTTCATAAAAGAGCTGCCGGGTATAGGCCAAATTTCTTCCTACTCCCATGTATGGCATCCCCGCTTTTGCATAGGAAAAATACTGAATGGCCGTCATTAGGGTTTCAAAGCGAATGAGTTTGTTGAGCCAACCTTTGGTTTTTTGATAGGCCCCATACCCCAGGACAAGTTGTTTTTCGTCCGAAAGTTGCTGAGTCATGAGCCGAAGCCATTGCTTACTGGCTGGTTGGCAATCGGCATCGGTAAACAGGAGCCTTTCGTGTTTAGCTCTTTTGATTCCTAGGGTAAGTGAATATTTTTTATTGCTCCAAAAGGCCTCATTGTTTTCAACGTTTACGGTGTGGATGCGGGGATCGGTTGCTGCTAGGGCCTCAATAACGTCCATGGTATCATCTAAGGAGGCATCATTAATGAGGATGATTTCGAAGTTTGGATAGTCTTGCTGAAGTAATAATGGGATGTTTTTTTTGAGGTTATGGGCCTCGTTCTTGGCACAAACAATGACCGAAACTGGAAAATCCCCAGAGAATTTCTTTTCTGAAATGGTTGCGTACGAAATTTTTGCAAAAATCAGGTAGAAGAAGGTGTTTACCAATACCGTTCCTGCCAAGAAAAAGAGTAGCATCATACGCTACAAGGTAGCTTATTTTTTTTGGTTTTCGTTACAGGAACCATATTGATCGGGAGTTCTTCCGCAGAAACCACAAGTCTCCCCATCCTTGTTCAGGAAAGGGCTTTGGCTAGCGCAGGTTCCCGCAAATTTTCCATCCTTTTTGGCCCAGATTTTAATGGCAATTCCTGCAAATGCAAGCAATAATAGAATGAGTGTAATTATTAAAAGTCCCATGATTGCGTTTTGTGCTGCAAAAATACAATCTTTCTTGGGGTTTTTGGCGGGATTTTGGTTAATTTTAGCCTCTATTTAACGATTCAAGTCGCATGAAAAAACAGTTTATTTTCCTTTTTGCTTTTTTGCTAGCCCTAGTAGGCACCTCGTGTAAAAACGAATCAAAATCCAATGATGCCGATGGGGTATCTCCAACCGATACCACCCAGCAGCGCATTGTGGAAAAAAAGACCATGACCGAGGCAGAAAAAAAAGTGCTAAACAGTGTTTTCAGTAAAATCATGGCTACGCCTGAATTGGGTAAATTTGCTAGTGCGTCCGTAACTTCCGGCCTGCATGAAATCATTTCAAAAGAAGAAGGCCCCTTCACCGTATTGGCCCCAACAAATGATGCGTTTGCAGCGCTTCCCCAATCCAAAATGAAAGCCTTATTGGATCCTGACCAATCCGAACAACTTATCCTGCTTCTGAAAAATCATGTTGTTACTGGAAATTTCAATTCTGCCGACTTGTTGCAATCCATAAAAAAATCGGGAACCTTCCCATTAAATACTTTGGGAGGCGCGGTGCTTACTGCCCGTTTAAAGGGTACTGATATTTACATTCAGGATGCCAATGGTGTAGAAGCAAAACTGGGGAAAACGGATATCCTGGGCGGTAATGGGGTAGTTCATCTTTTGGAAAAAGTATTGAATACCAATTAATATGATCCGTTTTTTACCATTTGTATTGCTAATAGTGTTTGCTGCAAATTGTGGGACTACCAACCATAGGTTGGGGAATGTTTCGGTTGAAAACCCCTTAATTGGTACATGGAATTTGGTGAAATCGGCATCCTATGGACCCAATGATCAAGGAATTTTCCAATTGAATGAAACCTCACTTCTAGCATTGGAGTGTACCTATCTTTTTTCTGAAGATGGGACGGTTTCGATATCCAAAAATCATTTGGCTTACTCCAAAGGAAACTATTCGTACCGTTTTTATGAAGGGTACTTAGGACCGGAAGGAACAGGCGATCCCTTGCAACTTTTGGAAATTGGTACATTTACATGGGTGTACACTTTAGAAGATCAGTTTATGAAGCTAAGCTTGCTTCATGTGGATGGTCCGGTTATTTACCTTGAAAAAGCCAATTAGTAAACATTCACTTCCGGGGAAATGAAAATCCCAAATTGATCTTTCACGGTTTGTTGAATGCGCAATGCTAATTCCCATAGCTCTTTACCGGTGGCATTTCCATGATTTACCAAGACTAAAGCTTGTTTGTCGTGTACACCGGCATCCCCAAAACGCCTTCCCTTGTACCCCGCTTTTTCAATCAACCAACCTGCGGGAATCTTATACTCGGTAGCAGATACTTCATAAAATGGGGCCTCAGGGTGCGCTTTAATCACTGATTGAAAAGTATCAAGATCGATCACTGGGTTTTTGAAAAAGCTTCCGCTATTTCCCAATTGGTTAGGATCTGGAAGTTTGGATTTCCGGATTTGTATTACGGTTTCAGCAATATCCTGAATGGTAGGGTTTTCTAGTCCTCTTTCTTTCAATTCTTTTTGTAGGGCCCCATAATGCATATGCAATAGGTGCTCTTTCTTGGAAAGGCGTAATTGTACGGAAGTAATAATGTAAGCCCCTTTGGCTTCTTTTTTAAAAATTGATTCGCGGTACCCAAATTGGCAATCCGGACGGAAGAACCTTTTTTCCTCCTGGGTTACGATATGCAAGGCTTCACAACTCACAAACACATCTTGCAGTTCCACACCATAAGCCCCAATGTTTTGTATAGGAGCCGCTCCTACATTTCCTGGGATGAGGGATAAATTTTCAATCCCTCCCCAATCCTGTTTTAAGCAATATTGAACCAATTGATGCCAATTCTCCCCAGCTTGGGCTTCGATGATTACTTCGCTTTCATTTTCTGATACCACCGAAATCCCTTTCAAATCTATATGCAGTACTAAAGCATCTATATCCTTGGTAAGCAACATATTGCTTCCTCCTCCAAGGATAAATAGTGGCTTGTCTTTTTCAGTAGCTAAAACCGCTTTTAAGTCCTCTTTGGTCTTTATGGTAACAAAGCGTCGGGCTTTGCAGTCTATTCCAAAGGTATTGAGATGTTTCAGGGATTTATCTGCTTCAATCGGCATCAATCTGGGTATTGTTCCAAAGCTACCTTCAGGATTTCTACTGCACGAATAAGGCTATCCTTATTCAACACATAGGCAATACGCACTTGGTTGAGTCCAACTCCCGGAGTGGAATAGAATCCGCCAGCTGGGGCCACCATCACGGTTTCCCCATTCAAATCAAATTTTTCCAACAGCCATTGGGCAAAAGCATCACTGTTTTTTACGGGGAGTTGTACGATACAATAGAACGCTCCCTTGGGAACGCCCACAATGACGCCTGGAATCTTTTTTAAATGCGAAATCAAAGTATCCCTCCGGTCTTGGTATTCTTTGATGACCTCATCAAAATATTCCTGGGGAGTCTCCAAAGCCGCTTCACTGGCAATTTGTGCGAATGTTGGCGGGCTCAGCCGCGCTTGCGCAAATTTGAGGGCGGTAGCAATTACTTGTCTGTTTTTGGAAACCAAACAGCCAATGCGTGCCCCACACATGCTGTAGCGTTTGGAAACGGAATCGATAAGAATGCCATATTCGTCCATTCCAGGTTCTTGAAGAATCGAGTAATGTTCCAGTCCATCGTAGGTAAATTCCCGGTATACCTCATCCGAAACCAAAAAGAGGTTGTGTTTTTTAACAATGTTGGCCAGTGTTTTAATTTCTTCCTTGGAATAAAGGTAACCAGTTGGATTTCCGGGGTTGCAGATAAGAATGGCTTTGGTTTTGGGGCTGATCAATTTTTCGAAATCTGCAATGGGGGGCAAAGCAAAATTGTCTTCGATTTTTGAAATTACGGGAACAATTTTTACCCCTGAAGCCGTTGCAAAACCGTTGTAATTGGCATAAAACGGCTCGGGAATGATGATTTCGTCCCCAGCATCACAAATGGTTCCCATGGCAAAAAGAAGTGCCTCGCTGCCTCCGGTGGTTACGATAATGTCTTCTGCCCCAACCGGGATGCTTTTACTTTTGTAATAACCGGAAATTTTTTGACGATACCCCTCGGACCCTTCCGATCGAGTATAGGCAAGCACTTCCAAGGAGTGAAGCGTTACGGCATCCATGGCAATTTTGGGCGATTTAATATCGGGTTGCCCAATATTCAAATGGTACACGGTTTTATTGGCTTTGTAGGCCTTTTCGGCATACGGAACCAATTTCCGTATGGGGGACTCAGGCATGTGTTGGCCTTTGGTTGAAACAGATGGCATTTTATATATAATTAGGGCACAAATTTCTGAAATTAATATCAAAAACTTAAGAATTGAACCGCTATTTCTTGGAATTTTTATATCTTTTCTAAAGATGTGCCGTAGTTTTTCAAAAGTACTTATCGGCAGTGTTTTGGCACTGTTTTTTTTGATGCCCACCCAAGTGGAAGGACAGAGCGCATTTAGGTTCAAGAACCATCAAAAGCGCGACAACATTCATTTTCAACTCCTCAATAATCTAGTGGTTATTCCCGTAAAAGTGAATGGGAAAGAACTTTCTTTCATTTTGGATACCGGGGCTAGGCATACCTTGCTTTTCAGTCTTTCAGAAATTGATTCCGTCGAGGTAAATAATGTAACGCCTATTAAAATTCGTGGATTGGGTGCGGGCGGCACCATTGATGCCTTGAAGAGTGTTAAGAACACTCTAGAGGTTGGGAATGCCATGGATCGAAATCATACGCTCTACGTTATTTTTGACGAAACCATCAATTTTTCGCCCAAAATGGGCGTGCCCATCCATGGGGTGCTTGGATACGATTTTTTTAAGGATTTTATTGTAGAAACCAAATACAGCCAAGAACGACTTATTTTTTATGACCCCAAACAGTACAATCCCAAAGAGTGTAAAAAGTGCCTTACATTCGATCTCCAAATGAACGATTTTAAGCCTTACATAAAACCCACAATCTATCATGATGGATCGGTAAATGAAGTAAACCTATTACTCGATTCAGGATCGAGCGATGCGCTATGGCTTTTTAATGAAGATTGGGCCATCCACGAAATCCCAAAAAATTATTTTGACGATTTTTTGGGCTTTGGCATTAGCGGTGGGATCTTTGGAAAACGCTCCAAATTGGATGGGCTTTCATTAGGAAGTTTTGAATTCAATGATGTGAATGTTTCATTTCCCGAACCGGAAGCCATAAGAGAAATTAACTTGGATGGGAATCGTGATGGCAGTTTGGGTGCCGAAATCTTGAAGCGCTTTACAGTAATCCTAGATTACCCATCCCGAAAAATTTCCTTGGAGAAAAATCACTTTTACAAGGAACCTTTCCATTATAACATGGCCGGAATTGAAGTGCAGCACGATGGTGCCGTTACCGTTCACAGTTTTGTGGACCCCCAAGGGATTAACCTAGAACCCAATAGAAATAGCGCGACTGATGCCATTGAAATTCGTGTTAATCCCATTTTAAACTTTTTCTTAACCCCAAGGTATGTGGTGGCTCAGGTACGGGAAGGTTCCCCAGCAGCATCCGTAGGAATAGAAAAAGGGGATGAGGTCGTTTCCATTAATGGCAAGCCTTCCTACAAATACAAACTCTACGAAATTAGTGAGCTTTTCATGTCTAAGGAAAATCGACGAATTAGCATGGAATTGAACCGTGATGGAAGTATCTACCGTGTAAAATTTGTACTTAAAAAAGTCCTATAAAAAAACCCTTTTCATTGAAAGGGTTTTCGTTCTTGTAGGTAAAAATGTATTAATTTTCCAATACGCTTTTATCATCCAGGACCTCGCCTTTTATTTTTAAGGCTTTTATAGGCTCAGAAGCATTGGAATATACGGTAACTGTTTTACGGATGGGTCCTACACGATTGGTATCGTATTTTACCTTGATCTCGCCTTTTTTTCCGGGGGCGATGGGATCTTTTGGTTTTTCTGGAACTGTACAGCCACAGCTGGATTTAACATCCGAAATGACGAGCGCTTCATTTCCTGTGTTCGTAAACTCAAACACCCTTTCGCCGTTACTGCCTTTTGCTATTTGACCATAGTCTATTGTTTCAGAAGTAAATTTAATTTCCGCCTGGGCATGAACGGCCAAACTTACTAAGCCTAAGACTGCTATTAAGATTAATTTTTTCATGGTTATTGGTTTTAGACATTTACTAAAGTAGGTATCTTTTGTACAACACGCAAAATAAGTTTTCCACTTTTAAAATCTTTAACTTATCCCTACTTTTGCACACTACATTTCAAAAATCAGACCAAAATGGCCTTAGAAGCGAAATATCCTGCCAAACAAGTTGAGGATCGTTGGTATCAATATTGGATGGAGCACGGTTTTTTTCACAGTGAAGTTGATGGGCGCACCCCTTATACCATTGTCATTCCTCCTCCCAATGTTACAGGGGTTTTGCACATGGGCCATATGTTGAACAACACCATACAGGATGTTTTGATTCGAAGGGCACGTTTGAAGGGGTATAACGCTTGCTGGGTGCCTGGGACAGATCATGCCTCTATTGCAACGGAAGCTAAGGTTGTTGCCAAATTAAAGGCTGAAGGGATTGAAAAGGGATCGCTTACCAGGGAGCAATTTCTGGATCATGCCTGGGAATGGACCCACAAACACGGTGGAATTATCTTGGAGCAATTGAAGAAGCTGGGTGCTTCATGCGATTGGGAGCGCACCAAATTTACTATGGATGATGCACTTTCTGCTTCTGTGATCAGAGTTTTTGTAGACCTGTACCGAAAGGGCGAAATTTATAGAGGGTATCGGATGGTGAATTGGGACCCACAAGCAAAGACTACCTTAAGCGATGAGGAAGTAATTTACGAAGAAAGACAGGGAAATCTCTATTACCTAAATTACACAATCGAAGGGGATAGTGAATTGGTTACCATTGCCACTACAAGACCGGAAACTATTTTAGGGGATACCGCCATATGTATCAATCCAAATGACGAAAGGTATACCCATTTAAAAGGCAAACGGGCCATCGTTCCTATCTGTAATCGCTCCATTCCAATCATAGAAGACGAATACGTGACCATGGAATTTGGAACAGGGTGTTTGAAGGTGACCCCTGCCCATGATGAAAATGACAAAGCCTTGGGGGATAAGCATCAGTTGGAAGTTGTTGATATTTTCAATGATGACGGAACGCTAAATGGTTACGGATTACACTACAAGGGCAAGGACCGTTTTGAAGTTAGGGATCTTATTGTTGAAGAGCTCAAGCAATTGGGAGTGGTTTCAAAAATTGAACAGCACCTCAATAAAGTAGGGACTAGCGAACGTACGGGGGCCGTCATCGAACCCAAGCTAAGTGACCAATGGTTCCTTAAGATGAAGATACTTTCCCAACCTGCTTTGGAAGCAGTTGTCAATAACGAGGTGCATCTGGTTCCAGATAAATTTATCAATACCTACCGCCATTGGATGGAAAATGTGAGGGATTGGAATATCAGTCGCCAGCTATGGTGGGGGCATCAAATTCCAGCCTATTACTATGGTGATGGCAAAGACGAATTTGTCGTAGCTGAAACCTTGGAGGAGGCCGTCTCTTTGGCTCAAGAAAAATCCGGAAACCCAAAATTAACGAAAGCCAATCTAACACAAGACCCGGATGTTTTGGACACTTGGTTTTCCTCTTGGTTATGGCCTATTAGTGTTTTCAACGGAATTTTAGAACCCAATAACAAAGAAATCAATTACTATTATCCCACCAACGATTTGGTAACGGCCCCAGAGATCCTTTTTTTCTGGGTGGCCCGAATGATCATTGCCGGGTACGAATATCGAGGTGAAAAACCGTTCAGCAATGTATACCTTACTGGTATTGTAAGGGATAAACTGCGAAGAAAGATGAGCAAGTCCTTGGGTAATTCCCCAGACCCCATCGAATTGATCGATCGTTATGGCGCCGACGGAGTTCGTGTGGGCATGTTATTGAGTTCTCCCGCTGGAAATGATTTGATGTTCGATGAGGACCTTTGCAAACAGGGAAGTGGTTTTCTCACTAAAATTTGGAATGCCTACCGCTTGATAGACGGTTGGGAGGTTTCAGAATCGCAGGAACCCTCCCAAGGCGATGCCATAGCTATCAAATGGTTCCAAAACAAATTTCAAAAAGCACTACAGGAAATTGAAGATCATTTTGGAAAATACCGAATCAGTGATGCCCTGATGACCACCTACAAATTGATTTGGGATGATTTCTGTTCCTGGCTCTTGGAAATGATTAAACCTACCTACGGAGAGCCCATGTCAAAATCTACCTACGATTCCGTAGTGTCCTTATTGGAAGGAAACCTAAAAATCCTTCACCCCTTTATCCCTTTTATTACCGAGGAAATTTGGCAGCACCTATCCCCAAGAAAACCCAATGAAGCGCTAATTGTTGCATCCTGGCCGGTTGAAACGGATTTTGATGCTGAACAAATTAAGGCTTTTGAATTTGCTTCCGAAGTGATTTCGGGAATCCGAACCATACGCAAAGAGAAAAACCTTTCCTTTAAGGAATCCATTTCGCTGTATGTGATTAACCATGAAAATGCTTCCAAAAATTTTGACACCATCATTCAGAAATTAGGGAACGTTTCCGAAATTCAGTATGCATCAGAAAAATTAGATGGGGCATTGACATTCCGGGTAAAAAGCAACGAATACTTTATTCCCGTAGCAGGAGCCATTGATGTTGCGGCCGAAATTGAAAAATTGAAAGAAGAACTTAGCTATACGGAAGGCTTTTTGAAAAGTGTTCAGGGAAAATTGAAAAATGAGCGCTTTGTCAACAATGCACCCGAACAAGTCGTGGCAATGGAGCGTCAAAAGGAAGCCGATGCCCTAGCAAAGATCGAAACCTTAAAGGCCAGCTTGCAGGGTTTACAGTAGCTTTATGGATTACAAATTGATTCCGCCAGACACTTCGATACGCTGACCGTTAATCCATTTGGCTTCTTCCGAGCAGACAAAGGCCACTACGCTACCAATGTCATCGGCATTTCCAACACGGCCCAAGGGTGAATTTCCTGAAAGGAAGGCCTTCATTTGAGGATTGTTCCGTATGGCCGCATTGTTGAAATCGGTTTCCACAGGTCCTGGAGCTATCACATTGGATCGAATGCCACGCGATCCATATTCCTTTGCGACATATTTTGAAAGATTTTCAATGGCAGCCTTCAAAGAAGAGTACACCGAATATCCCGGTACACAAAAACGGGTGGTTCCCGAGGAGATAAAAATAACACAACCAAAATCGTTCATCATGGGTAGGCACTTTTGTGTAAGAAAGTAAACGCCTCTGTAATGAACGTTCATTAAAGTATCGAATTGTTCTTCGGTTACTTGAGCCATGGGGATTGTTGCGCCAACCCCTGCATTATTCACCAAGTAATCAAAAGATTGGGTATTCCAATGGCTGCGGAGGGTTGTTGCAAGTGTTTCTACAAAGGGATCGATCGCATTTGATTTTGAAATATCGAAGGGTAAAGCCATTGCTTTTTGCCCCATTTTTTCAATTTCTGCAACAATCTTGTTGGCTTCGGACTTACTGTTATGGTAGGTAAGTATTACATCAGTGTTATTTTTGGCAAAGGACAGGGCCATATCTTTGCCCAAACCTCGGCTTCCACCTGTTACAAGTGCAATTTTATTCATAGGGTTCAAAGTTTTTGGTGCTAATGTAAAGGTAGTTACTACGTAAGGAAATTGTTTTAAAGCAATGTTAAGAGTGGGATGGCATTTTTTCCAAATCCATATACAGGATACTCCATCGGTGGCCATCTGGATCAATAAAGCCCATCGCATACATCCAACCGTCCGCTTCCGATGGTGCGGCATACAGTTGGCCTCCGGCAGCGAGAACCTTCTTTGCCAAGGCATCCACTTCTTCCTTGCTCTGCGCATCGATGTTCAAGAGGACTTCCGTCCCTTTTTGGGTTTCGGCAATTTCGTTTTGCGTAAAAGTTTTAAAGGCAGCTTCCTCGAATAACATCATAACCACATTTTGGTCGCTCAAAAAGAAGCTTGCAAGATTTGAGGCGTTTTGATGCATAGGATTTTGTCGAAATCCAATAGCAGTAAAGAACGCCTTGGACGTAGTAATGTTTTTGACGGGTAGGTTGATCCAAAATTGTTTCATATTATTTTCGGTAGAGGAAATATTGGTTTACGGTTTCAATGTATTTTTTTTTGGCCTCATTAGAGGTCAGTCCACGCGTTTGAAAGAGTGCATTGGTCTTAAAAGCGTTAATTAACGGATTGCTGCTTCCTGGGGAGCTTTGGTCGTTAGTGGCCCTTTTATAATATGCATAAAGTTTCAAAAGTACATCGGCAGGAAAAGGCTCCACGTGGTTGTTGATGCTGTTCACCGCTTCGTTAAAAGCCTTTTCCAATGCTTTAGGTGTCATGGGTTTTTGAAGCTAAAACGGTAATCCCTCCTTTAACTTTTTGATTCAGTGCAACTTTCACATTTACATCCAAGGGAAAGAAAACATCCACACGGGAGCCAAACTTAATAAAACCACTTTCACTGGCTTGTTCTATGGTTTCCCCTTCAACAGCATAGTTTACGATGCGTTTGGCCAACGCCCCTGCAATTTGGCGGTGCAAAACTTTTCCAAAAACGGAATTATCAACTACAACCGAGGTGCGTTCGTTTTCTTCACTGGCCTTAGGGTGCCATGCTACCAAGTACTTTCCGGGATGGTATTTACTGTACACTACTTTTCCTCCAACCGGAAACCGGGTAACATGTACATTGAGGGGCGACATGAATACGGAAATTTGGAGTCTCTTTTCCTGAAAGCATTCTTTTTCATAAACTTCTTCAATGACGACTACTTTACCATCTACGGGAGAAACCGCAAGATTTTGGTCCAGGCTGAACGAACGTTTTGGGTTTCGGAAAAATTGAAGGATCAAAACCAGAAAAATCAACCCAACTCCATACAATAGGTAGCGTAGCCACAAAAATTCTATAAATCGATTGGAGGCAATAAAGAGTGCTGCCACCAGAATAAAGGTAAAAACGATAATTTTATGGCCTTCTTTATGAAACATAATCGGTAATTTCCAAAACCAAATAAATGAATGGGCTCACATACAACACACTATCCAAGCGGTCGTAAATTCCTCCATGGCCGGGCATCAAGATCCCACTGTCCTTTACCCCTGCTTGGCGTTTTATTTTTGATTGGATAAGATCGCCTACCGTACCCAAAACAGCTACAATCAATGCCAATCCAATCCATATCCACAAAGTGTAAATTTCACCCACCGCTTCCCAATTTTTAAAGATAAGCAAACTGGCTATAACCGAACCTACCAGACCTCCTAAAAATCCTTCGACGGTTTTCTTTGGGGAGACACGTTCCAAAAGTTTGTGTTTTCCAAAGTTTTTTCCAACCAAATAAGCACAGCTGTCATTGGCCCATACTAAAATGAAAATGCCTGCGATGATCTCAGGTTTGAAAAACTCCCGCATGGGGATAAGTCCCAAAAACACAAATCCAGCGATGAGGTAGAAAATCAAGAGGATGTAGTTCTTTTTTTCAAAAATTGGGATTTTATGGAAAAACAACAGGTCGCTCAAAAGCAAGAGGTTTACCACTACTGCTGTAATGGCATAGGCATCAATAACCACTGTGGAAAAGTGTTTGTAGCTTAGGAAAAACAACACGATCGAAAATAAAAAATAGGAAAGGTAACTTTTAAGCTGCACCAATCGTTGAAATTCATGGATTGTTAATAGCCCCAGAATAAAAAAAAGAGCCAAGAACAACTCTTGGGAGGCAAACATGGCAAAAATGATGATGGTAATGTAGAGGAGTCCCGAAATGCCCCGAACCATGAGTTCTTTCATTCCACTAAAATAAAACTTTTTTGATGGAATCCTGAATGGCTTCCCTTAATATCTGTTTCCCAAAAATAGCCATCGATAGTTATAGATCTTCCAACAGTAAGAGGTATAAATTTTTGGTGCTGCTCCCATAGCTCATAAAATCTTTTTCCTTGTCACATTCAAAATCTTGGATGGTGGTAATGTTGCTTGGGATGTACTTTTGACTTCGGCTTTTAATGATGCGAAGGCCCTCGCTGATATTTTCGACCAGTTGACTGGTGGTCGCAAAAATGATGATGTTAAAAGGGAGTTCCGGAAGTTTTTTTTCTTTGATCTGATTGGAAGAGAGCAAAATGGAGCCATTGTTGGCTACCAAAGATTCGCATTTGGAAAGAAAGAAGGATGCATTTTCCTTGGACCCAAAATTTAGGTTATAGCCATCAAACTTTTGCTTCAACTGCTCGTCAATGCAAAACACATTTTTTTCATACCAATCGTTTTCGATAAGAATGTTATCAAATGCCTCATTCACTTCCTCCCAATCCTCACAGTAAAGGAACTTACCTCCATTTTTGTTAAAATTGTAGGTAAACTTTTCGTCAATGGGCAATTTCTCCTCGGGAAAATACTTACTGTGCTCAGCCTGTTTGGACTTGATTTCTGACTTTGATTTATTTCCCAAAAGTCTTTTGAATAGACTCATTGAAGCTATTTTTGAGGAGTTTGAGTATTTCCTCAAAGATATAAAAATCTAAACAGAAACATAACTTGGTATCCAACAATCTAAAAGCGGTGGAGAAAAGCCTGTCTAGGTACTTGCAATTTCGGAGGCTTCTCCTTCTAAATCGCTGTTTTCAGGCATGTTGGCATATTTTGATGTGAGAGGAACCTGTTCTTGCTTTTCGAAAGGTCTTTTGCCAAATATCCGTTCCAGACTTTCCTTGAAAATCACTTCCTTTTCAAGCAATTCGGTTGCAAGTTCCGTTAGCTTGTCCTTGTTTTGCTCCAAAATTTTGATGGCTCTTTCATATTGTTCTTCGATCATTACAGATATTTCCTTATCAATCATTTCGGCCGTTTTCTCACTGTAAGGCTTACTAAAGTTGTAATCAGATTGCCCAGAGGAATCGTAGTAGGTAATGTTCCCAACCTTGTCATTAAGGCCGTAAATGGTGACCATGGCACGGGCCTGTTTGGTAACCTTTTCAAGGTCACTTAAGGCGCCGGTCGAAATTTTGTTAAAGATTACTTTCTCTGCGGCACGCCCTCCCATGGTGGCACACATTTCATCTAGCATCTGTTCCGGTCTTACAATTAGGCGTTCTTCGGGCAAATACCAAGCGGCCCCAAGGGATTGCCCTCTGGGAACAATGGATACTTTAACTAGGGGCGCAGCATGCTCCAACATCCAACTTACTGTGGCGTGTCCAGCCTCGTGATAGGCAATGGCCTTTTTCTCGTCTGGGGTGATGATTTTATTTTTCTTTTCCAAGCCACCAACAATACGGTCTACGGCATCCAAGAAATCTTGCCTTCCTACAGCTTTTTTTCCCTTTCGGGCGGCAATCAAAGCAGCTTCATTGCAAACGTTGGCAATATCGGCACCCGAAAATCCTGGGGTCTGTTTTGCCAAAAAGTCCATGTCGACCGTTTTGTCGGTTTTGATAGGCCGCAAGTGTACCTCAAAAATCTCCCTACGCTCCCTCACATCTGGGAGGTCCACATAAATTTGTCGGTCAAAACGGCCAGCACGCATCAGGGCTTTGTCAAGCACATCTGCTCTGTTAGTAGCAGCAACAACAATGACATTGGTATTGGTGCCAAACCCATCCATTTCGGTAAGGAGCTGGTTGAGGGTGTTTTCCCGTTCATCATTGGAACCCGAAAAATTGTTCTTTCCCCTTGCTCGCCCTATAGCGTCAATTTCGTCGATAAAAATAATGGAAGGAGATTTTTCTTTGGCTTGCTTAAAAAGATCGCGCACTCTCGAAGCGCCCACTCCCACAAACATCTCAACAAAATCGGATCCAGAAAGCGAGAAAAAGGGTACCTTGGCTTCTCCTGCAACGGCTTTGGCCAACAGCGTTTTCCCAGTTCCGGGAGGACCTACCAATAAGGCCCCTTTGGGAATTTTTCCTCCAAGGGACGTATACTTTTCAGGGTTTTTCAAAAAGTCCACAATTTCCTGAACTTCCTCTTTTGCTCCTTCCAAACCGGCTACATCCTTAAACGTTGTTTTTACATCGGTCTTTTCATCAAAAAGCTTCGCGCGGGATTTCCCAATGTTGAAGATTTGCCCCCCTGCACCGCCTCCGGCCCCCGCCGACATGCGCCTCATGATGTAGATCCAAATACCTATAATGATAGCAAAGAAAATGATGGAGGGCAAAAACTCGGCCCAAAGGTTGGACTCCGTGTCCCACACAATGCGGGTGTTAAGATTGTTATCCTGCTTGATTTTGTTTATGCTATTTTCAAAATTTTGAAGGTCGCCAAATTCAAATTGATAAACTGGATCATTGGCACCGGGTTCGAGCAGTCGATCTTTCAATTTATCGGAATGTACTTTCTTTTTGCGTGCTTCTGGAGTAAGGTAAACCTTTGCAATTTTTTTATTGATGATTTCAATTTTATCGACATCACCTTCTTTTAAAAATTTTTGAAAATCTACTTGCGTTGTTTTTATTGGGGCCGATAGACTGCTGCCTCCAAAAAGCTGAAGGCCTAGAAAAGCTAGGAAAATAGCAATATAAATCCAATAGGCATTGAATCTCGGTTTCCGGGTTTCAGGTCTGTTATTCTCGTTTGCCATGCGCTAATAGGAAGTTTCAATGGTTACGGTTTTTGCATCGCCCCACAATCCTTCAATGTCGTAAAATTCGCGGATGTGTTTTTGAAATACGTGCACCACAACGTGTACATAATCCATGAGCACCCATTCGGCATTTTCACTGCCTTCAACATGCCAAGGTTTTTCTTTTAGGGCCTTGCTTACAATTTTGTGTACGGAATTAACGATGGCGTTTACCTGTGTATTTGAAGTACCATTGCAGATGATGAAATAGTCGCAAACCGTGTTTTCAATATCCCTAAGGTCCAAAATTTGAATGTCCTGTCCCTTAACTTCCTCAATCCCTTTAATAATCTGTGTAACAAGTAGGTCTGTTCCTATTTCTTTTTTCTGCATTAACAATGTTTATTTGTGCAAATTTATTATTTTTTTGCTTCTTTGGCGATTCTAAGCATTTAGATTAACACAATATTAATTCCCTTGGAAATAATCAAAATTAATGCCATTGGCTCCACGAACGACTATTTGAAACAGCTTTCCAAAAATTTTTCTGTTTCGGATGGGGCCGTTGTATGGACCCTAAACCAGACCCAAGGAAGAGGGCAATTAGGGGCAAACTGGTATTTTGAAATAGGCAAAAGCCTAGCATTTAGTGTGTTCAAGCGGTTTGAAGGCTTTTCGGGAACCAATCAATTTTTTATCAATTTTGCCGTGAGTTTGGGGGTTAAAAGAGGGCTGGAACAATTGGGGATTCCCAAAATTACTATCAAATGGCCTAACGACATATTGGCAGATGGTAAAAAGGTGTGTGGTATTTTGGTTGAAAACCAGTTTCTGCAGCAGCAACTCAGCCACAGTGTGATAGGTGTGGGCA
The DNA here is from genome assembly GCA_002440705.1 of Flavobacteriaceae bacterium UBA6268. Classification (GTDB taxonomy): domain Bacteria; phylum Bacteroidota; class Bacteroidia; order Flavobacteriales; family Flavobacteriaceae; genus DJVA01. The sequence goes on from DJVA01000036.1 coordinate 54,653, forward strand.
TTAATGTAAATAACGAAGGTTTTAGGGCGTTGCCCCAAGCTTCTTCATTGCTTTTGAATACGGGCGTTCGTTATGCTGTGGAAGAGGTTCTGAAAAAAACTGCTGAGGCTATGGCAAAAGAGTTTGACCGATTAGAGGACGGCGATTTTGATGCGGTTAAACAGGACTATGAAATCGGTCTCTTCCGAAAGGGGCAAATTTCTACTTTTGAAACTAGTGACCGCAGGCGCTTTAATGGGGTCGTTGAAGGAGTCACCTCGTTAGGAATGCTTCAGGTGCGGGTTGAAGGTGGAGCAATTCAATGGTTTCAAACTAAAGATGTGAAATTGCTCTATTAGAGTTGTTCCAAATTGGCACTTAAAGTTTCCAAAAATTTTGAAATGGGTCCTTTAATCATCATGGCCATCATCGGATTAAAATCTCCGGTAAACAAAAGTTCAATTTCAGAAGTGGCTTCAGAAAGTGCTTGCATATGCCCCGTTAAGGTAAACGGAATCTTGTCGCTGATGGCACCCAACACCAAGGTGTGAGAAGGGTTTGCTTCCTTGATTTCTAAAGCGATTTCAGGCATCCCCTTCAAGGCAAAAACAAAAGCATCGTCCCTTAAGACTTCAAATTTGCTGGTATTTTCCGGCATCAGGGTCTCAAAATTCTTGACGTCCTTCAAAAAATGGAAAAGCGATTCTTGGCTTTTATTGACGGTAACTTTTCGACTTTTCAATTCCATAATGGTATTTTAACGATTGAAACCTAGGTTTTAATTGGGCTGCCATCCTGAAGGGTCTTTTTTCCATTGCGACAAAGTGGCAACCTCATTCGATGCTATGAAATTGGACTTTTCCGCCTGTTCCAGCAAATGGTCGTAATTGCTCAAGGTGTGTAAGTTTACGCCTGCTTTTTGGAAGTTTGCTTCAGCGATAGGGAAACCGTATGAAAAAATGGCCACCATGCCTTTTACATGGGCATTGGCATCGCGCAGACTTTCTACGGCTTTCAGGCTGCTTCCACCGGTACTGATTAAATCTTCCACAACCACAACCGATTGATTTTCCTCCAAATGTCCTTCAATGGTATTTTGCCTGCCATGCGACTTGGCTTCGGGCCTTACATAACAAAAAGGCAAATTAAGGTAATCTGCCACCAACGCCCCTATCCCGATGGCACCTGTGGCCACTCCTGCAATCATTTCGGGCTTTCCATACAATTCCTCAATCTGATTGGCCAAGTTCTCCCTTAGGTAATTTCTAATGTGCGGGTAAGATAGCGTAATACGGTTGTCACAATAAATTGGGGATTTCCATCCCGACGCCCACGTAAAAGGGTTTTGCGGTTGCAATTTAATTGCATTAATTTGCAAAAGTAATTCGGCTGTTTTTTGAGCGGTTTCTTTATGTAAGATCATTTGGCAAATGTATAAAGTTTTTGTGAAAGATATCCCCATCATTCTTTCCACAGAGAAAAATATAGGGAAGCAGTACACGGCCATTCCATTGAAGTTGGCCCGGTTTAAAAAATTGATTCGAAAGATCAATGATGGGGAACTCATCTACGTTAACCTCTACCATAAAAATGCCGAAAAACTGGAACGTTTCCTTCAAAAGAAATTACCGTTTGTGGAAGCTGCCGGCGGATTGGTTTACAACCAAAACAAGGAAATACTTTTCATTTACCGAAACGATCGGTGGGATTTACCCAAAGGCCATATAGATGATGGCGAGACGCACGAAGCTGCAGCCATCCGTGAAGTGGAGGAGGAGACAGGGGTAAAAAACCTGGAAGTACGTCGATTTATTGATAAGACCTATCATGTGTTCAAACGCAATGGGAAGTTCAAACTAAAGGCCACTTATTGGTTTGAAATGTATACCGATTACACGGGCGAACTGAAACCCGAGTCCAATGAAGGCATCAAAAAAGTGAAGTGGAAAAACTTCGAAAAATCGCAAAAAGCCCTTACCAACAGTTACGAAAACATCAAATTGCTTTTCCCCAAGGCTTATCTAATTATGCACCCTAACGATAGGGTATCGAAGGTATGATGCTTCAAAGTTTGGCGATTGTTTGTGAATCCAGTCTAATTGCCAATACCAATCCTGTGCAAAATCGGAGTCGTTGTTTTTTTTCTCCTCAAAAGCTTTTTTGATATCAGGATTCTGGTTTAGGAATTCAAGAGCCATGTCTTCCCAGACGTAGGGAGAAAAGCCTTCCTTTTGCTGTAGTACAGTATCAAAATAGTTCCAGTTAAAAAATGAATCCATGGCCATAGGTTCTAGGGTTTCCAGAAGGTAACGTACCCCGGGTTGTTGTGTATCCACTAGGTAATCTCCTTTCTTTACGGAAACCTGTTCGGTGGTCATTTCTACTTGGGTATTGTAATGGGGATAGTGCCCCTCGTAAGCATTTTTATACGTTTGGTAATCCTTTACGTGATACACCTCTGCCGAAATAACCGTATCCTTTTCCACGATCCTAAATGCAATATTGTTGTTCCTAAGTTGTTCCACGATATTCCAGTAACCTTTTGGCACGATGTATTGGGATGGGATGGTGATTGTTTCCGAAGGAATGAAATAATCGTAATAGGTAACAGGTTTTTCAAAAGGGCGATCCCTGTGGTATTTCAATCGCTGAGAACCTGTGATAGGGCTAGGTTCCATGGTTCCTTCATATCCTTTGAACTGCAAGATGGTATTTTTGGTGCTGTCCAGTTTCCATGAGACAGGGTAAGTGGTTCCCACTTCATAGAGGTGTTCTTGATTGGATCGAAGTTGCTTAATAAGGCTTGCATCCATTTCTGCGAGTGAAATGAACGTTTTCATCAATTCATAAGTACCTTCCACCCTTTGCTTATAGGGTTTCAACATGTGGGTTTCCACCATCATGCCAAAAGTGTTGAATAGGGTGGTGTAGCCTGTGGAATATCTAGGATAGTCCATGAATTGTGAAAAACCTTGTTCCGGCGTTTTATTGAAAACGTTTACATAGGGGGTTATGCCCCATTTTTTTTGGGACAGCGAGTCTACAAACTTGGGCATGAAGTTTTCGTGCAAGTAATTGCCCAATGCACCTCCCAGTTTATCGTGCTGTGTAAAGAGATGCGTTAGCACATATTGATAGTCGGCTCCGTTGCTTACGTGATTGTCGATAAACCATTCAGGATTAAGCAGGTGAAATAATTGCGCAAACGAACGCGCGTTTTTGGTATCTGCTTTAATGAAATCGCGATTCAAATCATAATTCCGTGCATTGCCCCTAAACCCATATTCCTTTGGACCATTTTGATTGGTTCGGGTTCCCGTGTTTCGATTCAAGGCCCCTCCAATATTATAAATGGGGATGACCGCTAACAGTGTTTTTTTTGGAGCCTCCAGTTTCCCTTGCGCCAAATCCCTCAACAAAAGCATGGAAGCATCGATACCGTCACTTTCCCCTGGGTGGATGCCATTATTCACCAAAAGGATGTTTTTGCCGGCCTTATCAGGGTACTCCATCGAAAATGCGGCATCGGGATCGTAGATCACTACATGCAAGGGTTTTCCAGAATCTGTTTCCCCCATTTCATACATGGATACGGTTGGGTAGGCTTCGGCCAATTTTTGGTACCATAAAATAACTTCCTCATAAGTTGGAGTTTCGGTTCCTAAGCTCGATTCAAATCGGGTTGTAAAGTCCTCTTTGTTTGCAGAGGTTTTTGTTTCATGACAGCTTGTTATCAAAACCGTTATGAGGAAAAAAAAGAGGGTCTGTTTCATAATAAACATACTGTTTTATACTTCTGAAAGATAAAAAAAAGGACTCACAAAGAGTCCTTTAAAGTGTTGTGAAGTCAATTTCCCTAACCGTTCATGGAGATCAGGAACTCTTCGTTGTTTCGGGTTTGCTTGATTTTGTCGTTGATGAATTCCATGGCTTCCACCGGGTTCATGTCGGCCAAGTACTTGCGCATCACCCACATCCGTTGAATCACGTTTTCGTCCAACAACAAATCGTCACGTCGGGTACTGGAAGAAGTAAGGTCGATGGACGGGAAGATCCTACGGTTGGAAATCTTGCGATCCAATTGCAGTTCCATGTTACCGGTTCCTTTGAATTCCTCAAAAATCACTTCATCCATTTTGGAGCCGGTTTCGGTCAGAGCCGTGGCAATGATGCTCAACGAACCCCCGTTTTCAATATTTCTGGCAGCACCAAAGAAACGCTTGGGCTTGTGTAGGGCATTGGCATCCACACCCCCGCTCAATATTTTTCCACTGGCAGGTTGTACGGTATTGTATGCCCGGGCCAAACGGGTGATGGAATCCAAAAGAATGACGACATCGTGACCACATTCTACCAATCTTTTAGCTTTTTCGATGACGATGTTGGCCACACGGACGTGTTCGGAAGCTTCTTTATCGAAGGTAGAAGCAACCACTTCGCCCTTTACATTGCGTTGCATGTCTGTAACCTCTTCCGGGCGCTCGTCGATCAACAAAATAATTTGATATACCTCTGGATGATTGGCCGCTATGGCATTGGCAATATCCTTCAACAACATAGTTTTTCCCGTTTTGGGTTGGGCCACGATCATACCCCGCTGCCCTTTCCCAATAGGTGCAAAAAGATCGATGATACGGGTGGAAACGGTACTTTGCTTTTCAGCAATATTGAATTTTTCGTTCGGGAACAAAGGCGTTAAATGCTCGAACGAAACCCGATCGCGCACTACATTGGGTGTCAAACCATTAATTTTATTGACTTTAATCAAGGGGAAATACTTTTCACCTTCCTTGGGAGGCCTTACCTCACCCAATACGGTGTCTCCTGTTTTCAATCCAAACAAACGAATTTGCGATTGGGAAACATAGATATCATCGGGGGAGGAGAGGTAATTGTAATCACTAGACCTCAAGAAGCCGTAACCGTCCTGCATGATATCCAAAACCCCTTCACTTTCAATGATGCCATCAAACTCGAAATCGGGTTCACGATAGCGGTTCCGGGTGTCTTTGTTCCCGTTCTTATTGTGGTCGCCCTGTTCCTCGTTCTTGGCATTCTGGTTTTTATTGTGGTGCTGATTTCTATTTTGATCTTGGGTTTTATTGAAATCGGTTTCAGCTTTAGGATGTTGCTGATGTTGTTTTTGTTGGTGCTGGGGTTTTGGGGTTTGCCCCGTTTGCTTTTGGGATTGCGCCCCTTTTGGATTGCGATTATCGTTTCGGTTATTCGTACGTTGGCGGTGGTCCCGTTGCTTGGGCTGCCCTGCTTGGTCGGATTTAGGCTCGGCCGGATTGGCTTGTGCGGGTTTGTTATCTTCGGCAACGGCTTTCACAGCTTTGGGGTTGGACGCTTGGTAATCGAGAATTTGATACACTAAGTCCAGTTTTTTTAAGCTTCGGAATTTTGGAACGCCTAGGTCTTTGGCAAGGTCCTGTAATTCGGGAAGTTTTTTTTCTTTGAGTTCAGAAATTTCAAACATTTAATAGGACAAATAAATTGTTAGTTGTGTGTTTTTCAATAAGAAGTAGTCAGTTGAAAAATTGTCTGGAGACTAAGTAACCGACGTTGATGTGGTTACGCTTTGTTGTGCAATAGTACAAAATTATTTTGAATTTGTAGTTTATTTTTATGGAAAAGAAAGTTTATTTTTGTGCCCAGCTTTAGCAAAATAAGGCATGTTACAAAGAATACAAACCCTATACATGATCATTTCCATCCTGCTTTTGGGAGCCCTTTACTTATGGTTTCCTGTCCTGGAAGATGAAACAAAGAAATTGGTCATTCAACGCAATGAGCCTTTAGTGGCAGGATTACTTATAGGCTCTTCGGTATTGACCTTTATTGCCATCTTGAATTTTAAAAAGCGGCAGCAACAATTTGTGTTGAACCGCTTGAGCATCATACTGAACTTTGTATTACTGGGAGTTTTCGTTTATCGATCGCTAAGCATATCCGGAGGGACTTTGGTCTCGGAGAAGGGTATTGGGGTACTACTTCCCATCATTTCTGTCGTTTTTCTAGTGTTGGCCAATAAGGCCATCAAAAGGGACGAGGATCTCGTAAAATCTGTAGATCGATTACGCTAAACCATTTCTTAGTATCTATTAGTGCAAACCCTCAAAACCTTGGTTTTGAGGGTTTTTTTATCGCTTATATTCCACCACTTCCAGATTTCTAATATCCTTTCCATCAATCTCAAACCGCAGCATAGTACGCACCTGATGGAAGCCCTGTTTTCCGATGGCGCCGGGGTTCATGTGGAGCAATCCCAATTTTTTATCGGGCATCACTTTCAGGATGTGCGAGTGTCCCGTAATAAAGAGGTCCGGCGGATGTTTTCGAATCCGTTCCCGAATCCTTTGGTCATACCTTCCGGGATAACCGCCAATGTGGGTGATCCAGACTTTAAGCAACGCACATTCAAATTCCAAATCCAAAGGAAATTCCTGCCGTGCTTTCGCCCCATCAATGTTTCCATAAACTGCTCGCAGGGGTTTAAGGCTTTTAAGGGTGTCGGTCACCGAGAGGTCGCCAATATCCCCCGCGTGCCACACTTCATCGGCCCATAAAACATGTTTTAGGACGGCATCATCCATAAAACCATGGGTATCGCTAAGTAACAGGATCTTTTTCAAAATAGTGTTTTCGCTACAAAATTAAGGATAATGTAGGCATCTTAAAATCGCTGCGCCGTATTTTGTATTTTTGTGTCTTCAAAAAGGAACCCTTTGCGCTATTTTATTGAAATCGCTTACCACGGCAAAAATTATTTTGGATGGCAAAAACAACCCGACGCCCTTTCGGTGCAGGAGGTAGTGGAAGATGCACTATCCAAATTGCTCGGCTTTGGAATCGAAGTAACCGGGGCAGGTCGTACGGACACGGGTGTGCATGCCAGGCAACTGTTTGCGCATTTTGATGTTGAAAACAGCTTGGATGCAACCCATTTGGTACATCGGTTGAACTCCTTTTTGCCAAAGGACATTGCAGTACATCAAATTTTTAGGGTGAAAAACGATGCCCATGCCCGCTTTGATGCCATAGAAAGGGAATACGAATACTGGATTACCCTTCAAAAGAACCCTTTTCTTAAAGGATTGGCAGTGTTTACCCCTAAGAAACCGGATATCGATTTAATGAATGAAACTGCAAAATTGTTACTGGATTATAACGATTTTCAATGTTTTTCACGTTCAAAAACCGATGTAAAAACGTATCATTGTACTATCAAAAAAGCTTCCTGGGAACAACGGGGAAACCTGTTGGTTTTTACCATTGCGGCCGATCGTTTCTTACGGAATATGGTTCGCGCCATTGTGGGAACCCTACTGGAGGTTGGCTATGAAAAATGGGCTTTGGAAGATGTTCGGAGGGTTATTGAAAGCAAGAACAGAAGCAACGCCGGGGCATCAGCTCCTGCACAAGGATTGTACCTCACCAAGGTGGTCTATCCTGGAACGATTAAATTGAATTAAATCACAAAGCATGTCGGATACTGCTGGAAAAGCATTTGATTTAAAACTATTTGGAAGGCTGCTAAGCTACACACGGCCCTATAAATGGACCTTTGTAATGGTTGCAGTGGCAGCTATTGCCATAGCGGTGTTTGGGGTTTTAAGCCCCATTGTGCTTGAAAAAGCCATCGATGAAAGCATTCTGCCGAAGGATTACGACGGATTGGTGTTTTACACCCTCCTGATGATTGCTTTTTTGATGGGGGAAGTGGTTTGTCAGTTTCTATTCATTTACTACGCTAACTGGTTGGGACAGACAGTAATTCGGGACATTCGGGTGAAGCTTTTCAGGTTGATGCTGAGTTTTCGGATGCGGTATTTCGACAAAAGTGCCGTAGGGAAATTGACCACCCGCGCCGTAAACGATATCGAAACCATTGCCAGTATTTTTAGTGAAGGGTTATTTATGATTGTGAGCGATTTGCTAAAAATGATTGTTTTTGCAGGGGTGATGCTCTACAAAAGTTGGGAATTGGCGTTGATCTGTTTTGCCATTTTGCCTTTTTTACTGTATGCCACGCGCTTGTTCCAACGTGCCATGAAAAGTGCCTTCGAGGAGGTGAGGAACCAAGTGGCCAATTTGAACACTTTTGTGCAGGAGCGTATTTCAGGAATGAAAATCGTACAGCTATTTACCCGAGAGGATGAAGAATACCGGGCGTTCAAAAAAATCAATGAAGCACATAAAAAGGCTTGGATCAAGACGGTTTGGTACAACTCCATTTTTTTTCCAATTGCAGAAATGTCCGGTTCCGTAGCCTTGGGGTTGATTGTTTGGTATGGAGGCCTCCACGCGGTTTCCGATGAATTTGCTGCCAACGGAGACATTACTTTGGGAGTCATTACAGCCTTTATTCAATTGTCGCAAATGCTCTTCCGCCCCTTACGAATGATTGCCGATAAGTTCAATACCTTGCAAATGGGAATGGTGGCAGCCAATAGGGTCTTTGGTATTTTGGACACCAAGTCGCACATCGACGATAGTGGCGACCAAGAGTTGAAGCAGACCAACGGCAGTATCCGGTTTGAAGAAGTACATTTTGGTTACAATGAGGATGAAGAAATCATCAAAGGAATTTCCTTTGAAGTAAAACCCGGTGAAACCATCGCATTGGTGGGTGCCACCGGTGCCGGGAAATCGACCATCATCAATTTGTTGTCGCGCTTTTACGACATCAATTCGGGTCGTATTTTGATTGATGGCGTATCCATCAAGGATTATACCTTGGCCTCCCTACGAGGCCACATAGCTGTGGTGCTTCAGGATGTGTTCCTTTTTGCCGATACCATTTTCAATAACATTACCCTTGGCGACGAAACCATAACCGAACAGATCGTCATTGCCGCCGCTAAAGAGATTGGAGTGCACGATTTTATCGCTTCCCTCCCGGATGGCTATCACTACAATGTGAAAGAACGCGGTTCCATGCTTTCCTCGGGGCAACGCCAACTCATTGCTTTTTTAAGGGCCTATGTAAGCAAACCCAGCATTTTGGTGTTGGACGAAGCCACTTCTTCGGTAGACAGTTATTCCGAGGAAATGATCCAAAACGCCACCGACAAAATTACTAAAGGCCGAACCTCCATAGTCATTGCCCACCGTTTGGCAACCATCAAGCGTGCCCATCAAATTTTGGTCATGGACGCAGGACAGATTGTAGAGCAAGGCACCCATTCCGAATTACTGAAAAAAGAACAAGGATTTTACAAAAACCTCTATGAAGTCCAGTTCATGAAGGAAGAAGCCATATAAGAGAGGCCACGTTTTGTTTTTTCGGCATCAATCATTTCCTGTAAGCTCCCGGATTTCCACATCACAAGCAATTGAATGAGCGATTGTAGGATGAGAAAGCCTATGGCAATCCCTAGAAAGAGCAGGGTGCGCAATAAAATTCCCTCCCAGGAAAGTTTCAATGTTTTTTTATAGCAGTAAGCCGTATATCCCAACAAGAGTAAATTAAACAAAGAACCAATGATGTAAAAATTGTTGCCCAACATGCAGAGCGGGGTAATGATAAAAGCTGAAGTGATGGAGTATTGCGTAATGATGTAGGTCATGCTCACCAAGTGTTCCGTAAAATTATACCGCTTAAGCGTGTAAAAAACCAAATAGGCCATCAATGCGTAGATGGGCAGGTTTACCAGGACAATAAGGGAATAATAATCGTAAACCCAATCGACATTAAAGGTTCCCTCGGGAACATTTTGGGCAGTAAAGACCGAAATGTCCAACGATTCCGGAAAGAATTTTCTTAGAATGAAAAGCTGGATTCCCGAAAGGGTAACGGCCAAGGCAAAGTAGTTGAATACCCCCAAGTATTTCTTGCGCACTCCTTTGTTGTAGCCATCAATGACTTCGCCAGGTTTGGTAAATAGGGCGACGTAGGTTTTCAAAAGGGTATTTTCAATATTGAAGAATTTTTCGGAAAACTCGACCCACAGGTTTTTTAAGGTCAATCGTTTACGGATTACTTTGGCGCCACAAACCCTGCAATAGTGGTCGATTTCCAGAAGCGGGTGGTCACAATTTTTGCACTCCATGCTCAACTGCTTAGGTCGTTTTTGAGTATTTGATGCAGTTGGTCCATGTCTTCAAAAAGCACAAAATCGCCCTCCTTGATGTAGGAAATCTGCCCGTTTTCTTCAGAAACCACCAAACAAACAGCATCGGTTTTTTCGGTGATGCCTAAAGCAGCACGGTGCCTAAGCCCAAAGCGCTGCGGTATGTTCTTATCGTTGGAAACAGGCAGGATGACCCGTGTTGCGGTGATGGTGTTGTCTTCAATAATCAAGGCACCATCATGCAACGGACTGTTTTTATAAAAGATACTTTCAAGAATGGGTTGGTTGATTTCCACATTCATGGGATCGCCCGTATTTTTCACAAATTCCAAACTGTTGTTGCGCTGCAGCACAATGATGGCGCCCGTCTGTGACTTGCCCATTTTGGAGCAAGCGCCCAATATAGCTGGAATGTTGGTAGAGGATTCATTTTCGGAAAAAAGGTTAAGCCTTTTGAAGAGCTTCCTGCGTGCCGTTACGTTGGTGGTGCCCAACATGAGCAGAAATTTTCGGATTTCCTGCTGAAAAACGATGACGATCAAAATCAGGAAAATGTCCTTGAAACCTGCCAAGAAACGACTCAGCATTTCCATCTGCAAAAACTCTGTTACCTTCCAAACCACATACAGGATAACAATCCCGATGAAGATGTTGATGGCCACGGTCCCTTTCACCAATTTGTACAAATAGTACAGCAAAAGAGCCACCAAGATGATATCTACAATGTCGATGATTCTGATATCTAAAATATCCAAGGGTGCAGGGTTTTTGTAAAAGTAGTCAAATTTTGAAATTCTCCATCAAGGTAATGCATTCCAAGGCTTCTTTCACATCATGAACGCGAAGGATGTTGGCGCCTTTCAAAAGTGCAATGCTGTGCAAGGCCGTAGTACCGTTTAATGCGGCCTCTGGAGAAGACTTCAGGGTCTTATAAATCATCGATTTGCGCGAAAGGCCTACCAGTACGGGCACCTCAAAAGATTTAAAAAGTTCCAGGTGGGCTAATAATTCAAAACTTTGTGTAGCGGTCTTGGCAAATCCAAACCCTGGATCCACTATAAGGTCGTTGATACCATTATTTCGGGCTTCCACCAATTTTTCAGAAAAAAAACGAATCACTTCTAGGGTTACATTTCCATAGTCGGTTAGCTGGGCCATGGTCTGTGGGGTGCCCCGCATATGCATGAGGATGTAGGGTACCTGTTTTTTGGAAACCAATGCCATCATGTTTTTATCGAGATTGCCCGCTGAAATATCATTCACCATTACGGCGCCCGCTTCGATGGCTTTTTCAGCAACCGCACTTCGGAACGTGTCGATAGCAATTAACGCTTCTGGAAAATGCCGTAGGATGGATTGGAGGGTA